>NZ_JBHXQZ010000016.1:0-98064 GCF_042717095.1 Streptomyces sp. NPDC058632
ATCGAACCGGTGACCGAACTCGGAAGCGGGGGCGCGCTCCGGCTGCCGCGCGCCCGGTTGGTGCCCCTGTCCGCCCGCCCTCGTCGTACACCGCGGCGGTCGAGCGGTACCTCACCGGCGCGGGCATCGCGAAGTCATCCGCGCGGATCTACCGGATCTCGCTGACGACCTGGGGGTGGATGCTCATCGGCGAGGCGGCGCCGACCGGGCCCGCCCGCCGGGGCGCGAAGCCGCCCGTCTTCCCCGTCGCCGCGATCGACGCCCTCGCTCTGCCGGAGGTGCCGGCCGAGCTGGCGGCGGCGCGGGCGGACGCGATGGACGCCGACACCGTCAACCGGGAGCTGTCCATCGCGCGCAAGGCGATCGGCTGGTGGCAGCGCCAGGGCTGGATCGAGTGCGATCCCACGATCGGCATCGAGCGGCGGCCGGCACCGCCCGACCGCACCGAGGCCCTCGCGGAGAACCGGATCGCCGCTCTGCGGCGCCTGGACGTCGCCCTGCGGGAGAAGACGCAGTGGAAGATGCTCTACGAGTCCGCCGCACGGGCCGACGAGGTGCCGTGCCTGAACGTGGAAGACCTCTACCCGCAGGACAAGCGCGGGAAGATTACCGCCAAGGGCGGGGCGACGGAGTGGATTCACTGGCAGTCCGGCACCGCCCAGCTCCTGCCCCGTCTCATCGGCCGCGCCGTACCCGCGGCCCGCTGTTCCTCACCGACCGCAGGGCTCCGGCCGGAACACCGACGCTGGACGTGTGCCCGGAGACCGGCCGGGCCCGGCTCTCCTACCGCCGGGCCGAGGAGATCTTCGAGGAGAACACCCGGCTGCTGGCCAACCCCCTCGCCTCACCCGACGACATCGAGGACCTGGACGGCTGGACGCTTCACCGGCTCCGGCACAGTGCCCTGACACACGACGCCGAGGACGGCACCTCCACCCCGATGCTGCTGGCCCGCTCCCGCCACGCCTCCGTACGATCCCTGGAACGGTACGCCCGCCCCGGAGTCGACTCGGTCGCACGACACGTCGCCGAACGCGACCCCGCCGCACGCCGCCGCACCTAAATCCGAGCGGATCAGGGCTTCAAGATCATCCCGTTGCCCCTTTGACACGTATCTCGGTCACACCCCTCGAGTCCCGTGGGTTCAGCGAAACTGAAGCCTATTCAGCGGGAACTCGTGGGTCGGTCTGCGTGCATCAGCTCGGTGTGCTCGTGGGTTCGGTTGAAACGCAAGGGCGGGCTGCGAGGCGTCGGACTCGGCAGTGACCTCGGCAACGATCTGCGTCGCTGTTCTGTCCCCGTATTCGAGGGTGTCGTACTCGCCTCGAGCCCGGAGAGCCGTTCGAGCAGGGGAACCCGTGTCCGTAGCGCTGGTGCATCCGGAGGGTGAACTCCCGAGCTGTCAGTTGGCCCGCTGCCCGAGGGACGGCGGGCCTGGCGGGCCTGGCGGGCCTGGCGGGCCTGGCGGGCCTGGCGGGCCTGGCGGGCCTGGCGGGCCTGGCGGGCGGACACTACTTCCTGGGAGCCGCGGCTTCGAGGTCGTCGACGCTGCCGGACATGATCGTTCGGATGTGCTCGGTGATGTGCTGGGCGGGCCAAGTCCACCAGGCCATAGCCAGAAGGCGGGCGATGTCCGCATCGCTGTAGCGACGCCGGATAAGTCTGGCCGGGTTGCCGCCGGCAATGCCGTAGTCCGGAACATCATCGACGACCACGGAACCGGAAGCGATGACCGCTCCATGACCGATACGGACGCCGGGCATGATCATGGCCCGGTATCCGAACCAGACGTCGTTGCCGACAACGGTGTCGCCCCGGCCGGGCAAGCCGGTGATCAGATCGAAGTGCTCGGCCCACGAGGCTCCCATGATCGGGAAGGGGAACGTGGAGGGGCCGTCCATTCGGTGATTGGCGCCATTCATGATGAACCGCACCCCCTCGCCCAGCGCGCAGAACTTACCGATGATCAACTTCTCCGGTCCGTAGTGATACAGCACGTTGCGGCTTTCGAACGCGGTCGGATCGTCCGGATCGTCGTAGTAGGAGAACTCCCCGACCTCGATCAGCGGCGAGGTGACCAGTGGCTTCAACAGCACCACACGAGGCTGGTCAGGCATCGGGTGCACCACAGTCGGGTCAGCAGGAATGACTGGCATCACAAATCAACTTCCTTACACGCTGCCGAGTGAAGCCACCATGATCGCGGCCTGCGCCTGTCCCAGTCGAGCAGTTTTCACCGGGGCTGCTGTTCAGCAGCGCTCTCCAGCAGTGACCTTGCCGAGTCCGCGTAGCGCCTCGCGGTCTTCTCGTCGAGTCCGAAGACCTCGGCGAGGTGGAGGGGGTCGGGGCCATGGGGCGAGGGCTTCTTCGAGCTGCCGATCGACGTGGAGCTGTTCCAGGGTGGCGGCCTGGCCGCGAAGCGGTGTGGTCAGGGAAAGCGCGCTGACTGGGCCGGTGCCCAAGGCGGTGAATTTGTTGATCAGCAGGTGCAGGTTGGTGGTGTCGGGCCAGCGGCGGCGCCGATGGTCCAGCCACTCGCGGGCGACGTGCAGTGTCAGTTCGTCCATGGGCCGGACCCGGCCGTCGATCACGAGCCTACGGTTGCCGATGTCGAGGTCGTCGAGTTGGAGGCGCCGGATCGCACCGGATCGCGCGGCGTGCACGGCGGCGAGTGCGAGGGCCAGGCGGTCCGCCGGCTTGGCGACCGCGGCAACGGAGTTGTTGACGTGCTCGGGCTCCTCGGGTTCGAAACTCCCGCTGATAGGCTCGCGGCAGCTGTTGCATCAACCGGTTGACTCCACCCCGCTTTTCTTCGCTCGGCCGAACAGCGACCGCAGCACGATGAGGGTGTGCCGTCGCTGGCTGCCGTGGAGGGCATCGAGCTGGGTGAGGACGTCGTCGCGTGTCACCTCGCGCAGATGGCCCTAGTGTCCTGAGTCGGGAATTCCGTTCAGATGTGTAGGCTTGCTTTATGGCGCGGACGGGGCGGCCGAAGGCCGAGTTGACACTGTCGGACGAAGAACGGGCCGCACTCGAGGAGTGGGTGCGGCGACGTTCCACACCACAGGCATGGGCATTGCGGTGTCGAATCATCCTGGCCTGCGCCGAAGGCGCCTCGAACAAGGACGTGGCTGCTCAACTCGGTTCCACACCACATGCGGTGGGCCGCTGGCGGGCCCGGTTCGTGCAGTACCGGATCGCCGGTCTGGGTGACATGCCGCGTCCGGGCGGCCCCAGGACCGTGACGGACGAGCAGGTCGCCGCGGTAGTCACCAAGACGCTGGAATCCACTCCGAAGAACGCAACGCACTGGTCGACGCGCTCGATGGCGAAGGAGATGGGCCTCTCGCAGTCGTCGGTGTCACGGATTTGGCGGGCGTTCGGCCTGCAGCCGCACCGGTCGGAGACCTTCAAGCTGTCGACCGATCCGTACTTCGTCGACAAGGTCCACGATGTCGTCGGCCTTTACTTGGACCCGCCCGAGCGGGCCTTGGTGTTCTGCGTCGACGAGAAGTCCCAGATCCAGGCCCTGGACCGATCCCAGCCCGTGCTGCCGATGATGCCCGGAGTTCCCGAGCGGGCGACCCACGACTACGTCCGCGCCGGCACCACCACCCTGTTCGCCGCCCTCGAGGTCGCCACCGGCAAAGTGATCGGCTCCCCGCACCGCAGACATCGGGCTGAGGAGTTCAAGAAGTTCCTCATCAAGCTCGACAAAGAGGTACCCGCCGACCTGGATATCCACCTCATCTGCGACAACTACGCCACCCACAAGACCCCCGCGATCAAGAAGTGGCTGCTGGTCCACCCCAGGTTCCATCTGCACTTCACACCGACCGGCTCGTCCTGGCTCAACCTCGTCGAGCGATGGTTCGCCGAACTGACCAACAAGCAGATACGGCGCGGCGTTCACAGGTCCGTCCAAGCCCTGGAGAAAGACATCCGCAACTGGATCGCCGCCTGGAACGCCGACCCGAAGCCCTACGTCTGGACGAAGACCGCAGACGAGATCCTCGAACGCCTCGCCAGTTATCTGAACAGAATTCCCGACTCAGGACACTAGGGGGCGTCCGGCCCTCGCTCACACGTCCCGGCGTCGTACCATGAGCACCGCGATGGCCACCGCTGCGGTGGCCCACGTGCCGTACACGATCCACGCCTCGGTGACTGTCAGCGGATACTTGCCCAGGTAGTGCGCCCGCTCCGGGTTCGTCACCAGCCGCTCCCAGGCGCTGAGCGGCATGGCGTTGCCGACCTCCTTGACCCAGCGGAAGCGCTCGCCCTGAAAGAGCGCTGGTACCAGCAACAGCAGGGCAATGACCGTGACGACGGAGCCCGCGGCGTGCCGGACGGCCGCACCCACCGCCATACCGACCAGCGCACACAGCGGTGCGAGAAGAGCGGCTGCGGCCACGGCGCGCAGTCCGCCCGGGTCGCCCAGCGACAGGCCGCCATAATCACGCAGCAGCATCTGGGTGACGCCGAAGGAGGTGCCGGAGACGAGCATGCCGAGCGCCAACATGACCACCGACACCACGGTCACCTTGGCGGCGATCACCGCCTGCCGGTCGGGGACGGCGGCGAAGGTCGTACGGATCAGCCCACTGGAGTACTCGCCGAAGACCGCGATCGCCCCCACCGTGGCGGCGATGATCATGAACAGCTGCCAGGCGGGATCGACGAACGCCGTGGTGAGCGGATCGAACAAGAACTCAGGGCGGTCCGGAAACCCCGGCCGCCGCAGTGTCTGATGCGCCAGCCGGTCCGCGTTGGACGCAGCGGAGTTCACATTGATGCCGATCACGGTCAGCGCACCGACGCCGAGCACCCAGTACGTGGATCGCAGCGACCAGAGTTTGATCCACTCGGCAGCGAGGAGATGACGGAACCGGGCGGGTACCCGGACCGGGAGGCGGGCGGGGGCCTCGTCGAGTACGGGGGTCATCGGGCAGCTCCTGCGGAGTATTCGACGCTCTCTGCGGTGAGTTCCATGAACGCCTCCTCCAAAGAGGCCGAGTGCGGGCTGAGCTCGTGCAGCCGCACCCCATGCGCGAAGGCGAGCTCGCCGATGCGATCTGCGGGCAGACCGGTCACCGTGTACGCCCCGTCGAGCCCCACCCGTACCATCGCCCCCGCGTCCGCCAACAACCCGGACAGGACCTCCGCGTCGGGCGTACGGACGCTCACCCGCAGCTGTGTGCTGCGGGCGGCGAAGTCCCGCAGGCTCTCCGCCGCGATCAGCCTGCCGCGGCCGATGACGATCAGCTCCTCGGCGGTCTGCTCCATCTCCCCCATCAGATGACTGGAGACGAGCACGGTGCGGCCCTCGTCCGCCAGCTGCTTGAAAAGGTTCCGCACCCAGCGCACGCCCTCCGGGTCGAGGCCGTTGAGCGGCTCGTCGAAGAGCAGTACGGGTGGATCGCCGAGCAGGGCGGCGGCGATACCGAGCCGCTGTTTCATCCCCAGCGAGAATTCTCCGATCCTGCGGCCGGCTGCGTCGGCCATGCCTACCTCTGCCAAAACCTCCGCGACCCGTCGGCGTGACAGCCCGTTGCCGACCGCTAGTGCTGTCAGGTGGGCGCGGGCGGTGGAACCGCCGTGCACGTCATGGGCGTCGAGGAGGGCGCCGACGTGTCGCAGGCCGCGGGGGCGGTCCCCGAACGACTGCCCATCGACCGTGACGGTGCCGCCGGTGGGTTTGTTCAGCCCGAGTACCATCCGCAGCGTGGTGGTCTTGCCGGCACCGTTCGGGCCCAGGAACCCGGTGACCACGCCCGGGCGCACGGTGAAGGACAGGCGGTCGACGGCGGTGGTCTCGCCGTAGCGCTTGGTGAGTTCGGTTGCTTCGATCATGGTGTCCACGCTGCCGGGTCGGATCCCGTTGGGACATCGGACCGTCGGCCACAATCGGGGAGCCCAGGGTAGCCCCGGGGAGTACGCCTGTGGGCCAATGCCGGGGGCGGGCCGCGTGCCTATGATCGGCGCATGAAAGCCCCGCTGGATGCTCCGCGGTCGCTCCTTGTCGAGATCCTGGCCTGGTGCCCAGGCATCACATACGTCGTCCTGCTGTACGTCGTCGTGCTGAACACCGGCCGCGAACTGACTGGTATGCGCCTGCTGCTGGCCGCGTTGTCCGCCGCACTACTGCTGCCCCTGGTGCTGCGTCGGCCGTTGCCCGCCCTGGTTCTGCTGCTCACTGCCTCCTTCGCGGCGACCGTGATGGCGGACTCGGTGATGGCCGCGGGCCAGGGCGGGATCTACGGCATGCCGCCCGCGCAGACGCAGGCGTGGCAGATCGCGTCTCTGCAGGCGGTGCTCACCGATCTCACCGTCGGATGGATCGCCGCCACCCGGTCGCGGCTGACGGCGGCTGTCGCCGCACTGGTGGCGCTCGGAGTACAGATCGGGGGCGCCAGTTACTACCGGCAGGGCCCTTCCTCGATCCTTGCCGCCTCGGCCTTCCTGGCGCTGATGATGGTCACCGCCTGGACGGTCGGTCACTCGGTCCGCGAACGCCGCCAGCACACGGCTACGCTGCGGGCCCGGGTCGCTGAGCAGGCCGTCACCGCGGAACGGCTGCGGATCGCTCGGGAACTGCACGACATGGTGGCGCACAGCATCGGCGTCATCGCCATCCAGGCCGGGGTGGGCCGCCGCGTCATCGACACCCAGCCGTCGGAGGCCCGCAATTCCCTCGCCGCCATCGAGGACACCAGCCGCGACACTCTGGCGGGTCTGCGCCGGATGCTTGGCGCGTTGCGGGAGGCGGACCCGGGGGACGGTGCACCGCTCGGCCCGGCACCGGTGCTCGCCGATCTCGACGGGCTGGTGGAGCGGACCCGGGACGCGGGCGTGCGGGTGGACATCGACTGGCGAGGCGAACGGCGGCCGCTGCCAGCGGATATCGAGCTGTCCGCGTACCGCATCATCCAGGAGGCGATCACCAACGCGGTCCGTCACTCAGGCGCCAACGCCTGCCGGGTGACCGTCGACTGCCGGGAGGACGACCTGTCCATCGAGATCACCGACGAGGGCCTCGGCCTGTCCGGCCTGCCCGGCGCCGCCGGCTACGGGCTGACGGGCATGCGGGAGCGAGCGGCGCTTCTGCATGGCGAGTTCACGGCCGGGCCGCGCGCCGAAGGCGGCTTCCGCGTCGCGGCGCGGCTCCCGGTGCCGGTGGCGGTCAGATGACCCGGGTGCTGCTCACCGACGACCAGCCACTGGTCCGGCACGGGCTGAGGGTACTGATCGCCGACCACCCCCAGCTGGAGGTCGCGGGCGAGGCGGCGAACGGCGAGGAGGCGGTGCGGCTCGCCGACCAACTGGCGCCGGATGTGGTGATGATGGACATCCGGATGCCCGGCATGGACGGCATCGAGGCCACCCGGCGGATCACCGCGAGCTCCGACACACCACCGAAGGTCCTCATCCTCACCACGTTCGACGACGACGAGTACGTCTACGGTGCGCTCCGAGCCGGGGCGAGCGGATTCCTCGTCAAAGACATGGACATGGACCAGATCCTCACCGCGATCGAGATCGTCGCCGCAGGCGACGCCCTCATCGCGCCGAGCGTGACACGCCGGCTTATCGCGGAGTTCGCGGCCCGCCCGGCAGTTGCTCCGCCGCCGCGACCGGTGGAGGGCATCACCGCCCGCGAGCGGGAGGTGCTCACCCTGGTCGGCCGCGGACTGTCCAACGCGGAGATCGCCTCGCATCTGCACATCAGCATGGCCACGGCCAAGGCCCATGTGAGCAGGCTGCTGACGAAGCTGGACGCCCGGGACAGGGTGCAACTGGTCATCATGGCGTACGAGCTGAGGCTGGTCACCGCGCCGTGGGGATAGGGACGCCTACCCGGACGACTACGGGCTACTGGACCACAGCCAAGAAGCGCAGCGTCGCCCACTTCTAGAACACAGGCGTCCCGCTACGTCCCGCCAGGCTGCCGACTGCGGATTAGTGCAAGGCAGGAACACTGGCTCTTCACCAGTAGGATTCCGGGGGCGATGCCTTCGAGCTTGCGCTCCAGCCACTGTTCGAACGACGGCGTCCGGTCGTCTTGGAAGACGCCGATGTCGGTGAGTACTTCCACTGTGCGTTGGACGCTGAGCCCGCGGGATCGCAGAGCCGGGAAGATCTCGGAGTGCCGCACAACTTCGCCGCTGACATGGCCGGACAGCACGATGACCATGGCTCGGCCGACGTCAAGGCGGACACCGCGAGGTCAGCCATGTGCTTCGCCGAGACGATGTGCGGTATGCCGGGCCCAGGCCAGCCACGGGTTGTCGAGCCGGGCATGTTCCTGGCGATTGAACCGGGTGAGATCTCGGCGGGCCTCGAAGAGCGGCGGCTGGAACCAGCCGAAGACCGGCCGGTGGGCGGGGGCCGGGTCGGGGTGGCGCGGGCGACCCCGACGTCGTCCCTGCTTACCTCTGGGAGGGCCGGGCTGACGCGGACGGTGGAGGTTGGTGAAAAACAGCTGATGATGCTCCGCCTTCTCCAAGTAGGGCTCCAAGACGGTGACTTGGCGCCCGGCGTCCTGGCTCGCCTGATGCCAGCACAGACGGCAGTACCTCTTCTTCAACCGCGCTGTTCGCCGACAGCCCCCGCACTCGGCAGGCTCCTCGTCGCGGCGGAAACTCTCGCATGCGCCGCAGGCGCGGCCGGGCAGCACGCCCCAGCCGAAGCAGGTCGGGCAACCGGCTGGCGGTTTGCACTTGCCCGCCGGCAGAACGTAGGCCATCACATCGGCGGCAGAGACCGGCCGCCACGGCGACGCGGAACCACCACCGGGGCCGGGCCAGCCGCAACGGCGGCCTGCAGGCCGGTCTCCTCGCCGGGGCGCCGGACTTTCTCCGGCTCGGGGATCAACAGGTCGCTGATCTCGCAGCCGAGGGCGACGCAAATGACGTCCAGGTCCTCCAGCTTGAGTGAGACGGGCTGGCCGGACCACAGTCCGGACATCTTCCCGGCCGAGATCACCAGGCCGTGCTTTGCCGGGCTCCGCTGGAGCTCGGAGGCTTTCCAGGCGCCCTTGTTCGCGGCGGCCAGCCGTAGGTTCCACCTCATCGGACCAGCCCTTCCAGCCGCTTCGCGGCCCGTTCCGTCCCAGCGACCCAGTCATCTTCAACCCGGGTCTGCTGGACGTGGATGTATCGCATCGTCGTGGCGATCCAGGAGTGCCCCACAACCTCCTGAATTGCGAGCAAGTCAAGCCCGTTTGCGTAGAGTTGGGACGCGCAGATGTGCCTTGTGTCCGCAGAGGCCGTGTGCGGATGAGCCTGTGTGCGATTGAGCAGGTGCGTCGTTTGGGACACGTTCGCGCTGCATATCGCCTGGCGTGTTGCATTCCGAGAGAGTCGCTGTGATGCGGCTCACCCTGCGGGTGCTTGAGGCACGGCATGCGCGATCATTGAGCTCACCGTGGCGACGCGGTGAGCCAGGTCGCCGGCAGGGATGTCGATGAGCTCGTAGCCGAACGCGCGGTAGCTCTCTTCGTGGATCTTTTCGAAAGCCAGTGATTCCTGGAAACTGATCCGCCGGGCTGCGGTCGGCTCGCAGAACCCTAGATTGCGGACGAAGAGCACTTGCCGCTCGTAGACCCCTTCCGAGGTGATCCGTTCGAGCTCCGCGGCCAGCGCCGGAGATACCGGCCACCCCAAGTAGGTGGCGAGGGCGTGGGTGCAGACCGGCGACCGGTCGAACACCTGAACAGAGCTGGTGGCCTCCAACTGTCGCTGCCGCTGAAGAGCGACGATCTCGTCGATGAAGGACGCCCGTGTCCATGGCTGGTCCTCGCCCAGGGCCTGCGCTTGTGCGATGACCGCCGTTGCCGCCTCCTCGACAACACCGTAGCCAAGCTCGTCCAGGCACCGCAGGATTGATGTCTTGCCCGCGCCCGGTGTGCCAGTGAGAACGTACCGCCGCATGATCCGAGAACCCTTTCTTGCAGGTCGAGACAGGTCCACTGGTCACCGTTTGGGCCTCCGGCGGAGGCAACGAGCCAGTGGAGCCCTGGAGATGGGGATGGGGGACACAGGCTGATCCTCGAACGGCTGATATACCGGAGATACCCCTGATGCCCAAGGCGTTGAGCAAGGCAACCACGGCCGGATTGCTCAACGTCCTTCTTCGTTCCAGTACATCCTGTCGACCGGATTCTCGGCAACCACCGCTGAGCAACCGGGTGTCAGAACGAACGGTTCAGGAGTCCTGCCGCATCAACTGCATGTCCCGATGACGGTGGTTCGCGGTGCGGGCAGACGGCTCACCCTGCTCGCCCCGGCGACGGCGTCGCGAAGACGGACGATCTCCTCGTGCTGTGCGGCGAGCCGGGCCAGGGCTTGCGTGCGGAAGTCTGTGAGCTCGTCGATCGACTGCTCTGACTTGTCCAACCGTTCCTTGAGTTTGGTGATTTCCATCTTGAGGCGGGCGATCTGGGCTTCGCGGGGGTCAGGGATTTCGCCGGCATCTTGGAGGGCCCGCAGGCGTCGTTCGAACTCGACGCGGAGGTGACCGTAGGGGCGGGTGCCGTAGAACGCGGTGCGGTCGACGGCGGCCTCGTTGGCGAGGGTCTTGATGTCGCATTTTCCGCCGGGCGGGATCTCGCCGCGCAGGAGGCGGTCCATGGCGGCTCGGATGCGATTCTCGTTCTCGGTGCGCTGGGTTGCGGAGATTCTCATGCGGACTCCTCGTCCGTGGTGGCGTTGGCGGCGTCGATCTCGGCGACGACTCGGAGGGCTCGGTCGTAGTCGGCCTGGAGCCGGGTGCGCTCGGTCTTGCGGGTGGTGCCGAGTTGGCCGATGAAGATCTTTGTTCTGTCGGCGTGCTCGGCCCAGACGGGGCGGTGACCGGGGTGGTGGGTGGCCTGCGGGCAGCGGGCGGAGTCACACATCCCGATCAGCGGACGGTCCGCGGTGGGGGTGCCCGCGAGTTTGAGGCAGAGCGCCCGGGAAGGGTCGGTGAACCAGCAGTAGTTCGCCGGGCCGAGGTGCAGGACGTTGGCGCGTTTGGTCAGGAGGTTGAGGACGTCGCGGTCGCTGCGCTGGGTTTTCGGGGCGGTGGCCGAGGCGGCATCGAGTTGGTCGTCGATGCCGGCGAAGAACTCGGTGAGGCTGCGCGCGCCGGGACCGGCGGGCAGAACGCCCTCCTGGTAGTTTCGGAACTCCTGCAGTACCAGTTGGAGATTGCGCTCGCTCTCGTGCTTGTTGACCTCGGCCAACAGCTCGGCCTGGGCCCCGCCAGGGCGCGAGGCATAGCCCTCCGTTGTGGCCACGGCGACATGTTTCATGTGGATCTTGGTGGCCAGGACGCCGCCGGGCCGATAGGCCATTTCCAGTGACAAAGTGCGCCGCAGCATCCGCAAGTTGACTGGTCCCCCGGGGATTGGCGCCAGGCCAAGTCGTGAGCCGGCCTCGGAGTTGGCCCAGTTCCTGAACCACTTGAAGCGGACGTTGAAGGAGAATCTGCCGATCAGTAGGGCTCCTTCTGCCGGGGCGTCGTGCAGTTGCTCGAGGAGTTCGATCGCGCGATAGACCGGTGCGATGACGACCCACTCGTCGGCGGTGCCGCCCAGCGGCTGCCCTTTGACGATCTTGCTTGCGATCCGGTAGCGGGTCAGGCCCGGGGCGGCCTCGTCGGGCGGTCGTCGGCAGTCGATGCGCAATTCCATCAGCTCACTCGCGCGCATGCCTGAGATGGCGGCAGCGGTGATGATCGCGGCGGTGCGGACGATGCCGACCAGGGCGACGGCCTGGGGCCGGGACAGTGGCAGGGTCCAGGGCAGTGACGATGTTCCGTCAGCTGCGGGGACCGGGTCGGCATCGCGGCCGAACGGTCTCTCGACGCCGACCTGCGCGAGGGTGTCTTCCAGCGCAGGCCGCATGGTGGGCAGCCACGGGTGGCAGAACTGGCTCAGTCCGGCCCGGCGGGCGAGGGTGCCCATGGCCACCGGGAGAAGAGGATCGTCCTCGGCCCAGCCCTGGGCGAGCCGCTTTGAGATGTAATGGTCGTCCAGCATGGGCAGGGCTGTGCACGTTCGCGTGTACTCGGCGAGGATTTCGCTGAGCTCCCTGACCGGGACGCGGTTCTTGGGGCCGACGCGCCTGATTCCTTGGGCTCGTCGTGCCGAGTGAGGGTCGGATTCGCGGATCCTGTGTGCCAGGTCGACGGCGTGCGGGCCCAGTGTGGACATCAGGTAGAGGGCGGCCTCGAGCATCGGCTGCATGATCTCGTCCGAGACCGGTTGGGTCTTGTTCTCGGTCCGGCCGCTGGGCATCTCGGCGACGGCGGAGGCGGTGGCGCCGCCCCAGGGACGCAGCTCGGCGGGGACGCGGTCGGCGGTGAACAGGTCGCGGTAGTTCACCAGGTCGACGACGACCTGGGCGGCCGACCGCCTGGTTCCGTGGCTCTGTTCACCGACGACGGCCCCGTGCTCGTCGAGTACGTAGCGGCGGTGAGCCAGGTATGCCTCGCAGTCCCGGGTGGTGATCTGCTGCAGGCTGATGGTCGACCGTTCGCCCAGCCAGTTGAAGAAGCGGACGAGTTCGTCGAGACGGGCGCGGCAACTGGTGATGTGGAGCGGGTTGCGGAAGGCGCGGGGCAACGGGGCGACCGTCCGGTGGCGGGGTGCGAGCATTGCCAGGACCAGTTCCTCGGCCACCAGTCGCCAACGCGAGTCCGTGATCTGGGTGAAGTCGAAGCGCCTCATCGAGGGGCTCAACTGGGTCGGCAAGCCGATGACGTGGGTGAAGTCCCAGATGTCGTCCTCGAACGTGGGTCGAGCGGCGTTGTCCGGAAGGGCCAGCCCGGCTTCATCGCAGATATCGGCGCCCGCAAAGAAGGCAGAGCGTCCGTCGAAGGCGGGAGCGAGAGCGGTACTCATGCGGTCATCTCCTCGGGGCGCAGGGGAAGTTCGTCGTCCCGGTCGGTGACGTGGGCGGCGGCCGCGGTGACCACGGCCGGATCGAAGCGGTCCAGGACCTGCTGGATGCGGGCGGCATAGGGGCCGAAGACCGCCATGAAGTGGGCGGCGGGCATCTGCTGCCACTGCCGGGAGAAGAACGCCTTCAGCCGCAGCAGGCTGACCGCATGCCGTGGCGCGAACACCGCCAGGGGGCACAACAGGCAGACCCAGGGGCGGGCCGGACAGGGCTTGCCCTTCGGGCCATGCAGTCCGGACAGCTGATCGCCGCAGGCAGCGGTGAACACGTCTCGCTGTCCGCCGACGAGTTCGGCGATCACCTCGTCGTCCAGTGCAAGGTCCGCCACCAGATGCGGATAGCCCTCGGCCAGGGCGGCGGCCTCGTCCTCGGTGATCACCGTCGGCGGATGCGACCTGCGCAGCAGGTCATGCTGGGCATCTTCGATCACGGCCTCGACCGCACGTTGCTGGGCCGGTGTCGCGGCCGTCAGATAGTGGTCGCCCTCGACGGCGGGGGTGTGGTTGGGGTCGATGTGGCCCGGCCGCTGCCGATCCACGCGCTCTTGTCCCGCATCGCCTCGTGCGTGGTGCGGATCCGGGACCGGTGGATCTTCATGGGCTGTCCGTCGTCCCCGGCCAGCTGGTGCCGCACGACCCACCGCTGGATGGCGACGCGGTCGAACTTCCTCACCCGACGGTCACCGCCGGCCCGGCTCAGTCCCAACCACAGTTTGCGGCCCTCGTCCGGCGGAACGAAGCTCCGCAGCAGCGTGGAGTGGGCCAGCCACTGCTCCAGAAGGCGCACGGCCCTGCCCGGCAGATTCAGGCTCTCGGCCGCGGTGCGGCCCTTGACGTAGGAGAGCAGGATCGTGGAGTCCCCGGCCCAGTCGACGTCCTGTGTGACCAGGTCCTCGATGCCGTCCGGCACGATCCCGGAGTAGATGCCGAACAACAGCCGGTAGGCGATGAGCACTTCCAAGTGCGGGAACACGGCCTGCGTCGCGTCGTGGAAGCCGCCGCGGCGGTGGACCAAAGCGGCCGAGATCCCGACGTTGCGGCCGAACTCGGAGATGCTCACCGGCCCGATGGTGGTCAGCAGCCAGCGAAGATTTCGGGGAGTCCATCCGCCCTCGGCGGGATGCTGTCCGTGAGCGACAGCGGTCAGGGCCTGCCGGTGGGCCGCGTACGACTCCTCAACGAGCCGTCGGCAGAGGTCGCCCAGCCGCTGCCACTCATTCTCCGAGTAAGGAGGCAGAGCGTGGTGATTCGGCTGAACATTGAAGTTCCGCCCGGCCGCGAGCTCGAGCACGCCGTCCGCCAGCGAGCCGCCGGCCGCACCGAACGCCTCGACCATCGCGCGGGTGCACGCCTCCCGACCGCCCGAGCATCCCATCAAATACTCGGCCAGCCTGCCCCGCCTGAGCTGGTCAAGGCCACCGGCGAAGCCCTGCGCAGCCAGGGCCCGCACCATGCCCCGAATCGCCTGGACGTAATGGTTGACCGTGCCCGCGGAATCCGCAGTTCCGTGAGGATGGATCACATCCACCAGGCCGGTGGCCAACTGCCGGGCCAGCAACGGGTTCGGCAAGCCATCCAGCGAGAACACCGCACGGCTTCCATCGCTGAACACGCAGGTGATTCCCAGGGGTTGGCCGATCAGCATGGTCGGCATCAGAGAGCCCCGCCCTCGACGTCGTCATCGAACTCGGCGGCGGCTTCCCGATCGGAGCCCGCGTCGTCGGTCAGCCCGGCCGCGGCTCCGGCCCCCTCGTATGCCTCTCGGTAGATGCGGGTCGTATCCAGGCGGCGGAGGTATTTTTCCGTGGTCAGAACGGTGGAATGTCCTAGAAGATCACGAAGCACCAGCAGCGGGTCAGCCTTGCTGAGGTAGAAGACCAGAGCGGCGTCGGCATCGGTGTCCCGCACGAGCTTCGCGGCCTGCCGGTAGTGCCCAGTGACCAGGTATTCCAAGGTCCTCATCGAGAAGGTGTGACGGCATCGGTGGGGCCAGACGTGCGGGAACCGCGGCTCGAAGCGGGCCCGGATCCGGTCTGAGGTCCGCTCGAAGACCGTGGCCCAGGCGGTGAACGGGCCGCCGCCGTTCTTCACCGCCAGCAGGCACGAACCGCCCTCCGGGGCGACCAGGCGACGCCGTTCGGCCGGCGTCAGAGACTCCCAAGGCCGCCGGACCCCGTTGATCAGCCCTCCCCGAGCGTCCGGCTCACTCACCATCAGCGGTTCGCCCCACCGCCGTGGCGGCCGCCAGAGCGAGCCGTCCGTCGTGGCGGCCCGGTCCAGCTCGACATAATCGTGCAGCCCGGCCAGGGCCTCGTAAGAGGTCCACGTGGTGCGGAACTTCTTGCCCTTGGTGATCCCGGCCGGCACCGGGAACGGAATGGGAACCGCGATCGGCTCCGGCGGCAGCACAGGGATCTCCCAGGGCAGCAGGTAGGTGAACTCCTGCAACCGCATCCCGGTGGCCAGCGCGTGATCCCCGACCGCCGCGTTGCGGGTCAGCTCCCGCCCGTGGAAACCGGTGTCCTGCGAGCCGTCCGGAGCGAGCCCGCGCAGCCCCTTGCGGAACAGCTCGGTGAAGTCCGGCTCCAGGTACTTGATCGTCACGTGCGGCTTGGGGGTGCGGCGGACCGCCAGGTTCACCTTCACCTCCCGGCCGGTCCCGGCGAACAGGGCCCGCGCGGCGCGGTAGGTGAACGGCTCAGCCGTCGCATACTCCTCGTGCATCGCCCACCGGTAGAACAGCGACAAGATGCTCATGTGCTGGCCCACGTCGTCGCCGCGAACCGGGCCTTCAGCGGACCCGCCGCCCGATGCTCGGCGTACCGGCTCAACGCGGCCTTCAGCCGTACCCGCGAATCGAACAGACCCACCCCGTGCTCAGCCAGGAACTCCATCCACTCCTTGACCACCCGCGCATAGTTCTCCCACGAGCTCGGAGCCGGCGCCCCGCTGGACGGGAGTTCACGCAACCACCGGTTCACCACCGCTGCCGGACGCGGCGCGGCCGGGCCGTCCTCGAAGCACAGATCGATGTCGATGAGCACGGGCATCCCCTCGGGGATCAGCGGCCGATGCTCGATGTCCCAGGACTGCCAGCCCCGAGACGAGAAGAAGTTCAGGATCATGAGTGGCGACAGCAGAAACACCACACGCCTCAACGCAAAGCCCAAACCCCCAGGCCATCACCCCAATTGGAATCAATCGCCACACGGAAACTAAGCAGAGACAAAGTGCCGAAGGATGTGCGGAGTCAGCGTCTCGCCCCACCTCGGCAGGTGCGCTTTGGCCCCGTCCTTGAGCCCGTTTCGCAGGGCGTCGTCGCCCACCCGGCGGGAGGAGCCATCGGTGTTCTTGCGCTCGGAGGGAAACAGCGGGGCACCAGGGCGTGTGTGATCGTCGTCGAACTGGCCCCAGACGTCCTCGATGAACCACCGAAGCGTCCGATCAGCGCCGTTGATCAGCGGCACCATCCGCTCACGTGGCCCCGATCCACGGGCGCCCTTGCCGTGGCGAACGTGGAGCTTGCCGAAGCGGCCCAGATCCCACCTGATGTCGGCCAGGTCGAGCTTGCATGCCTCGCTCACCCGCAGGCCGACCTGGGACATCAGCTTCGAGGCGGTGTAGTTCCTGGCGGTAGGGGCGAACTTGCGGCAGGTGGCTAGCTCGCCGCCCCAGCCGATGAACAGCGTCCCGACCTCCGGCTCGGTCGGCGGGATCCGCAGCGTGGCGTCCTCAGCACCGCGCGGTCGGTTCATCTCGTCGATCGGGCACTCGACGACCCGGCCGGCCATCCGGTGGAGTTCGACCTTGTGCCGCAGCTCCAGGAACACGAAGTACGTCGTCAGCGCCTGCGACCTGGCCAGCCGGGTACCGCTCGGCGAACTCCGCAGCACCTTCCCGAAGTACGCGTCGGCGTCGGTGGGCTCCATGTCCCATAGGGGTCGGCCGAACCAGGTCCTGATCTGGTCCAGGTGCCCGACGTCCCCACGGATCGTGCCGTCCGCCAGGCCAGCTGAGGCCCGCGCGAGGACGAACCCGGACAGCACGTCGGTCTCGAACCGCTCCAGCTCTTCCGCCGACGCGGGGGCCCAGTGCTCACGCAGGTCCCGTACGACTGCCAGCGCCGCCAACCCAAGCCTCCTCGCCTTCGGCCCGACTGTGGATCGGTCGGACGAGGTGAGAACACTTCGAGAATCCCGAAGTTACGTCACAAGGCCACAGAACACCCGAAGGAGGAAGAACCCCCTGGCCACGAGGCCAAGGACTCAGCGAGGCTCAGGAGAACTCACGGGATGTCGCACACTCCGGTCACGGTCTCACCTGTCAGGAACGCCCCTTGGGATCACCTGGTTCCACCGGAGAGGGCATTCGCCCCGCGAGGGGCCCGGAGGCGAGTCGCCGCCGGAAGGGCCCGGCACGGCCCGCGCTCAGCCCTCCGTCGCCGCGTCCACGTATCCCATCCTGCGGTTCATGGCGATCGCGTTCGCGTTGGCCGGGTGGTGGAAGGTCCGGACCGTGCCCGCTCCGGACTCCCTGACGAACGCCATCCCGAAGGTCTTCATCGCGATCGAGATGCCGCGGCCCCGGTAGCCGGCCCGTACGCCGGTCATCTCGTTGAAGAGGAAGCCCTCCTGGACCGATGTGGCCGCCATGCCGATCCACGCGTCGCCGTCCAGGGCGATCACGATGCCACGGGGGTCGTAGCCGGCGGCCCCGAAGCGTCGCTCGGCGTACTCCTCGAACGAGTAGAACTCCCCGCGCCCGGGGATGTCCGCGGAGCACTCCTTGTTCAGTGCGTACAGCGTGCGACGGTGTTCCGGTGTGTCGCCCAGTTCGGCGAGGGTGGTCAGGCGGATGCCGTCCTCGCGGCACCGTGTCACGTACGTCTCGAAGTGGGGTGCGTCGAAGGCCGCGACGTCCAGTTCGAGCTTCACCCATGGGACGGTCATGTCGGCTCCACCGTGTCCTTTCCGGCGTGTTCCCTGCGCCTTGCGGCGGCCCCCTCATCCTGCTGTCCGATCGAGCCGGGGAGAAGATCGCCGGGGCTCCGGCGGAAATTCCGTGCCGTGAGGGGTGGGCAGGGCACAGACTCGTGGCATGGCGGACATGGAGGCGTTCCGGGAAGCGGTGATCGCGTGGGATGCCGGTGGGCCGGGTGAGCCCGCGCGGGAGCTGGCGGCGCGGTTGCCCGTCCGGGCGGTCGTGCTGCTCGAAGGGCCGAGCGATGCCGCGGCCGTCGACGCGCTGGCCGAGCGGCGCGGGCGGGACCTGGAGGGCGAAGGGGTCTGTGTCCTGCCGATGGGCGGGGCGATGAGCGTCGGGCGTTTCGCCCGGCTGCTCGGGCCGCCGCCCGGCCTGGGCCTGCGCCTCACGGGGCTGTGCGACGAAAGGGAACGGAGCTTCTACGCCAGAGCCCTGGACGGGCCGGCGGTGGCCGGTGCGGCGCGGGGGCAGCGGTTCTTCGTCTGCGCGGCGGATCTGGAGGACGAGTTGATCCGCGCGCTGGGTGTGGCACGGGTGGAGGAACTCGTCCGGGCCGAGGGCGACCTGCGCGCCCTGCAGACGTTCCTGCGCCAGCCCGCGCAGCAGGGCCGCACCCCGCAGCAGCAGTTGCGGCGCTTCCTCGGCACGAAGAAGGGACGCAAGATCCACTATGGGCGCGTCCTCGTCGAGGCCCTCGATCCCGACCGCGTACCCGCCCCGCTCGACGGTCTGTTCGCCGGCCTCTGAGTCCGCCTCCGCCCCTGCCCGTGATGCCGGCGGGGTGCGCCTTTGAGCTGCGGGCGGAGGCCGGGGCTCGTGCGGGCGGGGGCCCTGCCGGCCCGGGTTCTTCCGGGGCCTGGCCTCGCCCCTGTGCGACGACCGCTCCGAACAGGGCCGCGAAGGTGTGCCGAGGCACCCCCCGGCCAGTCCCCCGGGTCCCGTACTCACAGCAGGGCAGGCACGCGCGTCACTGCTGCCTAGAGGGCATCGGAGGCGTCGGGGGAGCGTGGGGCGCTCCGGGGCCGGGCGGATCGGTGCCGGTGCGCCTGTCCCTTCGGGTTCCGGCTGTGGAAAGCTCCTCGCGTGCCCACCTGGATAACTCCGCGCCGCCTGGGCGCCACCGCCGTCCTGTACGCCGTGTTCGTCGGCGGCTGGTATCTCGGCCAGCCCCTCCCTCACGTCGGCTGCGGCTCACCCGAACCGGTGACCGCGTCCGAGGTGACGATCGCGGAGCCCGGCGACGTCACCGAGGACTTCGGCCGGAGCCTCCACGCCATGTCCCAGACTCTCACCGCGGAGATCATCTCCATCGAGGGTGTCGTGCCGTGTGACGCGACACCCGACCCCCGCCTCCTGGCCTGGCTGACCGGCGACTGGCGCTGACCCGCGGCGGGCCGGTCGTTTCACCCGCGCGCGCCCGCTCCCTCCGGTTCCGCGGCGGAGAGCGGTGTGGCGATGTCCTCCAGTGAGCGGCGTTCCGCGTCCACCGCCAGGAACGCCGCCACCACACCGGCCGCGCACATCAGCCCGGCACCGATCTGGAAGGCCAGGACCGTGTCGCCGACCACGCCGGACTCGGTCAGGCCGGCGAAGATCAGCGGGCCGCTGATACCGCCGGCGGCGGTGCCGAGGGCGTAGAAGAAGGCGATGGCCATGGCGCGGGTCTCCATCGGGAAGATCTCGGAGACGGTCAGGTACGCGCTGGAGGCGCCCGCCGACGCGAAGAACAGCACCACGCACCAGCAGGCGGTCATGGTCGTGGCCGTGAGCGAGCCGCGGTCGAAGAGCCAGGCCGTGCCGAAGAGCAGGATGCCGGACAGCAGGTACGTGCCCGAGATCATGATCCGGCGGCCGACCGTGTCGAAGAACTTGCCGAGGAGCAGCGGGCCCAGGAAGTTGCCCGCGGCGATGACGGCGAAGTAGTAGCCGGTGCTGCCGGTCGGCACGTCGAAGAAGGTGATGAGGATCGCGCCGAAGCCGAAGGTGACGGCGTTGTAGAGGAAGGCCTGGCCGATGAAGAGGGAGAGGGAGAGGATCGCGCGGCGCGGGTAGCGGCCGAAGACGGTCTTGGCGATCAGGCCGAAGCCGATGCTCTTGCGCTGGTGGATGGTGATCTCACCGGCCGGCGGCGGCAGCCGTTCCCCCTTCTCCTCCTCGATCTCCCGTTCGACGGCCGACACGAGTGCGTCGGCCTTCTCGCCCTGGCCGTGGATGAACTGCCAGCGTGGGCTCTCCGGAACGTGCCGGCGGACCAGGAGGACGACCAGGCCGAGGACGACGCCGAGGGCGAAGCTGAGCCGCCAGCCGAGGTCCTTGGGGAAGATGTCGGTGTCCAGCATCACGATGGACAGCAGGGCGCCGCCGATCGCGCCGAGCCAGTAGCTGCCGTTGATGATGAGGTCGACCCGCCCCCGGTAGTGGGACGGGATCAGCTCGTCGATCGCGGAGTTGATGGCCGCGTACTCGCCGCCGATGCCGAAACCGGTGAGGAACCGGAAGAGGAAGAACCACCAGGTCTCGAAGGACAGGGCGGTCAGCGCGGTCGCCGCCAGATAGACGATCAGCGTCGTCATGAACAGCTTCCTGCGGCCGTAACGGTCGGTCAGCCGGCCGAAGAACAGGGCCCCCAGGCACGCGCCCGCCACGTACAGGGCGGCGGCGAGACCGGTGATCTGGGCGGAGCTGATGTCCAGGCCGCTGCCTTCCTCGGCGATGCGGCCGGCGACGTTGCCGACGATCGTGACTTCCAGTCCGTCCAGGATCCAGACGGTGCCCAGGCCGATCACGATCATCCAGTGCCACCGTGACCAGGGCAGCCGGTCCAGGCGGGCCGGGACGGCCGTGGTGACGGTTCCGGTGGAGGCGGGCACTGAGGCCGACGACGATTTCCCTGACATGGCTCCCTCTCCGTCGAGCTCCGCCGGGCGAATGCCTCCCGTCTGCCCTGGGCCAGGAGGAACACGCCCGCCGCACCGGAGGCCGGGGCCCGCCGGACGGGCCCTACGCCCCCAGCGTGCGGGAGACCGTGTAGATCGCCAGCCCGGCCAGGGAACCGACGACCGTGCCGTTGATGCGGATGAACTGCAGGTCGCGGCCGATGTTGGCCTCGATCTTCTTCGTCGTGTGCTCGGCGTCCCAGCCCGCCACGGTGTCCGTGATCAGGGAGGTGATCTCCCCCCGGTAGGTGGTGACGACGTACACCGCGGCGCTCTCCAGCCAGCCGTCGACCTTGCCCTGCAGCCTGGGATCGGCCGACATGCGCGCGCCCAGTGACAGCAGCGAGGCGCGTACGCGCAGCCGCAGCTCGCTGCGCTCGTCCTCCGCCGCGGAGACGATCATGGATCGTACGGCGGTCCACGCGGAGGCGATCAGGTCCTGGACCTCGTCGCGGTCGAGGATCTCGCCCTTGAGGCGTTCGATCCGGGCGCGGGTCTCGGTGTCGGACTGGAGGTCGGAGGCGAAGTCGGTGAGGAAGCGGTCGAGGGCGCCGCGCGCGGGGTGGGCGGGCATGTCGCGCATCTCGGTGACGAAGCGCAGCAGTTCCTTGTAGACGCGGTCGCCGACTTTGCGGTCCACGAATTTCGGGGTCCAGCCGGGGGCACCGCCCTGCACGGCGTTCATCACGGAGTCGCCGTGCAGCACGAGCCAGTCGTGGGCGCGGGCGACGATGACGTCGACGGCCTTCTTGTGCCCGCCGTCGGCGACGACCTTCTCCAGCATCTTGCCCATGCCGGGCGCGATCTCCTGGGCGTCCGCGCGGCGTGTGATCGCCTCGCCGACCACCGCCTGGACGTCGGAGTCGCGCAGGACGGTCAGCGCGCCGCGCAGGGCGGCCGACAGTTCGGCGGTGACCCGGTCGGCGTGCTCGGGCACCGCGAGCCAGGCGCCGAGCCGGCTGCCGATGCCGACGGAGCGCAGCCGCCCGCGGACGACGTCCTCGGAGAGGAAGTTCTCACCGACGAAGTCCCCCAGGGAGACGCCGAGCTGGTCCTTCTTGGTGGGGATGATCGCGGTGTGCGGGATGCGCAGGCCCAGGGGGTAGCGGAACAGGGCGGTCACGGCGAACCAGTCGGCGAGCGCGCCGACCATGCCCGCCTCCGCCGCCGCGGCGACATAGCCCGCCCAGGCGCCGGCGCCCGCGTGGGACGCCCACTCGGCCAGGACGTACACCACGGCGACGAACAGCAGCAGCCCGGTGGCGATGAGCTTCATCCGGCGCACTCCGCGCCGCTTCTCCTCGTCCGCCGGACTGAACGTCGTCATCGCGCGGTGCGGGACGGCACCGGGGCGGGAGCGGGCCTCCGTGCGTCCGCCCCCGCCTGCCCGGGCGCCGTCGGCGCCCGGGGTGTCCGGGGTGTCCGGGGTGTCCGGGGTGTCCGTGGCACCCGGGCCGGCCGTGCTGCCCGGAGTGCCGGCCGTGCTGCCCGAAGTGCCGGCCGTGCCCGCCTCTCCCGTCCGCCCGGTCCGCCCGGTCCGCTCGATCGGTTCCATCTGTCCGCCCCGCTCCGTCCGCTCCACCTGCTCGGTGATCCCTCACACATTGTCCCTTCCCGAGGGACTCCCGGAACGGAACAGGAGTTCCCGGCGTCTGCTCCATGGGCGGCCCGACCGTCACCCGGGAGCACGCCGAGAGCACTCCGGCGGGGTTCCGGCGGGGTGTTGTCGGACCGTCGCCCGTCCATGACGCATCATGGGCTCATCCATACGGAGCCTCGGGCTCCGATCGTTTGAGGAGAACAGAAACAGCATGACCGGGGGACGTGACGGGGGCGCGGGAGCGTCTCCCACGAAGTACCGCGCCCTGCTCGCCGCGGTGATCGCCGCGATCGTGGCAGTGTCCGCCGCCATCTACGTCGGGGTGTCCGGACTGCCGTCCGGCCTGTACGGCGAGGGCACGAGAGACCGTGACACCCTCGCCGGCGGCCGCGACGGGCGCCAGAACCCGGCCGCGCCGGCCTCCGCCGGCACCTGGGTCTCCTCCTGGGCGGCCTCCCCGGTCGGCGGCGAGCCCGGCACCGAGACGACCGGCCTCGCGGACCGCTCGCTGCGCAACGTCGTGCACACCAGCGTCGGCGGCACCGCCGCCCGGATCACCCTGTCCAACCTCTACGGACAGTCCCCGCTCACCGTCAGCCACGCCTCGATCGCCCTGTCCGCGGGCCGAGACGGCGCGGCGGCACTCGCCGACACCATGCGGCAGGTCACCTTCCGCGGCCGGGCCGCCGTCGTCATCCCGCCCGGGAGGCAGGTGGTGAGCGACGCCGTACGCCTCACCGTCCCGCCCGACGGGGACGTGCTGGTCACCACGTACTCCCCCACCGGCTCCGGACCGGTCACCCGCCACACGTACTCGCGCCAGACCTCGTACGCCGCCGTCGGCGAGCACACCCGGGACACGACCGGCACCGTGTACACGCAGGAGAGCGCCCACTGGCGCTACCTGACCGCGCTGGACGTGCTGAGCAGGGACGCGCAGGGCACCGTCGTCGCCCTCGGCGACTCGCTCACCGACGGCAGCACCTCCACCACCGGCGCCAACAACCGCTGGCCGGACATCCTGTCCGACCGGCTGCGCGAAGCGGCCGCGGCCGGCCGGGACGTACCGCGCTACAGCGTCGTCAACGGGGGCATCAGCGGCAACCGGATCCTCTCCGACGGCCTCGGCCGCCCCGCGGAGAACACCAGCGCCCTGAACCGCTTCGACCGCGACGTCCTCGGCCGTACGAACGTCAAGGTCGTCGTCGTCCTCCTCGGCGTCAACGACATCCTGCGCGACCCGGGCCTCGCCGACCCGGACGCGATCGTCGGCGGACTCGGCACCCTCGTCGACCGTGCCCACGCCCGCGGGCTGAAGGTCGTCGGCTCGACCCTGATGCCGTTCGGCGGCCACCGCGGCTACACCGACGCGCGCGAGGGCGTACGGCAGGAGATCAACGCGGAGATCCGCGCGGGGCGCGTCTTCGACGCCGTCGTCGACTTCGACCGGGCCCTGCGCGACCCGTACGACCCGCGCCGACTGCGCCCCGTCCACGACTCGGGCGACCATCTGCACCCGAGCGACCGGGGGTACACCCGGATGGCCGAGGTCTTCGACCTGGACGACCTGTCGGGCGGGGCACCGGCGCGGCTGTAGGGGGCGGCCGGCCGCTTTCCGGCCCCACCCCGCTCTGCCCGGCCCCACCCCGGTCGCGTCAGCGGTCCCGGTCGCGGCGGCGCTCGCCCTGCTCCTCGGCGCGGCGGCCGTGCGGGGAGCCGAAGCCGAGGGAACCGTGGCCGGAGCCGCCGTGGCCGAGGCCCAGGGAGGCCCGGCCGGACGAGGGGGCGTCCGGTTCGCGGCGGTCCTCGTCGTCGGCCACCTTCTCGCGGCGGTTCTCCCTGCGCTCCAGCTTCTCGCGGCGGCGCTCCTCGCGGAGCCGCTGCTTCTCCGCCCGGGGCAGCTTGCGCTCGATGCCGACACCGCCCCAGAAGGCGAAGCCCGAGACGACCACGCGCGGGGCGCCCGGCTCGCCCGGCACGCCCTCCTCACGGTGGTCGAAGCCGCCCATGACGCCGATGCCGCGGACGACGACCTCGACACCCGGCGGGACGACGACATCGATCCCGCCCATGATCGCGACCGCGTTGATCACGATCTCGCGGTCCGCGAAGTCCGCCTCGCGCAGATCGATCTGGCCGCCGCCCCAGAAGGCGAAGCAGTTGAACCTCCGCGGCGCCGTCCACCGGCCCTTGCGCTGGAAGCCCGACATCACGGCGACGGCCCACGTCGACGGCGCGTCACCGCCGACGCCCACCCGGCTCGCCCAGCCGCCGCCCGGCTCGGGGGACTTGGCCAGGTCGACGACGGGGGCGGACACCCCGGGGGCGGGCAGGTCACGGGTGATCGGCTCGAGTTCCCGGTAGGTCCGCGCCCTGTACGTCGCGTCCAGCCGCTCCTCGAACTCCTCCATGTCCAGCCGCCCCTCGGCGACGGCGTCCCGCAGAACGGCGGCGACCCGCTCGCGGTCGGCATCGGAGGCGCGGAGGTCCGGGACTGCGTCGTCGCTCATACACGGCAGCCTACGAGGTCCCCCGGCCGAGGGCTACGAAACCACCCGCCCGGCGCCCTCGTCCCGGGCGGCGGGCGTGGCGTCCCCGGCGACCTGACCCGCCTGACCCGCCTGACCCGCCTGACCCGCCTGACCCCTCCGGTCCGCCCGCTCCGCGTACATCTTCGCGATCACGGCCTCGATGTCCGGCTCCCGCACCGAAAGGTCCACCAGCGGGTACTCCGCCGCGATCCGCGCCACCAGCGGGGCCGCCGACCGGTCCGCCGGGAACGCCAGCCACTGCCTCGGTCCCTCCACCCGCACCACCCGCGCGGGCGCCGGCACGTCGATCGGCGGCACCTCCCGTTCCAGGTCCACCACCAGCGTCCGTTCGCTCTCCCCCGCCCGGTGCAGGCCGGCGAGCGCACCGTCGTACATCAGGCGGCCGTGGTCGATGACCATCACCCGCGAGCACAACTGCTCGATGTCCTGCAGGTCGTGCGTGGTCAGCAGCACCGTCGTGGCCCGCTCGGCGTTCAGCTCGCGCAGGAAGTCCCGCACCCCGGTCTTGGAGATGACGTCCAGACCGATGGTCGGCTCGTCCAGGTACAGCACCTCCGGGTCGTGCAGCAGCGCCGCCGCGATGTCGCCGCGCATCCGCTGCCCCAGGGAGAGCTGCCGTACCGGGGTGTCCAACAGGTCGCCCAGGTCGAGGAGTTCGACGAGCCGGTCCAGGTTCGCGCGGTAACGGGCGTCGGGAATCCGGTACATGCGGTGCATCAGCCGGTACGAGTCGAGCAGCGGCAGATCCCACCACAGCGTCGTCCGCTGCCCGAACACCACCCCTATGCGGTGCGCCAGCCGCATCCGCTCCTGGGCCGGGTCGATGCCGGCCACCCGCAGCCGGCCGCCGCTCGGGGTGAGAATTCCGGTCAGCATCTTGATCGTGGTCGACTTGCCCGCGCCGTTCGGGCCGATGTAGCCGACCATCTCACCGCGTGCCACGGAGAACGAGAGCGAGTCCACGGCCCGCACCTGGCGCCGCTCCCGCTTCATGAACCCGGTCCTCTTCCGCACGTCGAAGACCTTCTCGACCCGGTCGAGAAGGATGAACTCCCGGTCCCCGCTGCTCCCGCCGCCGTCCCCGCTGCTCCCGCCGCCGTCCTCGCGGCTTCCGCCGGCACGGCTCCCGTCGCCGCCTTCACCTTCGTCGTACGCGCTGTCGTTGCCCACGGCCCACTAACTCCCTGTACTCCGATACGAACGCAGCCCCGCCCGCCACGCCCACCCGGCCAGCGCGCAGCACACCGCCGCCACGGCCGGCGCCATGAACGCCGCCCACCCGGGCAGGTCCAGCGGATACGGCCGCCCCAACACGTAGGACGCGGGGACCCAGTTGACGAAGGCGAGCGGCAGCACGAACGTCACCCCGCGCACCAGTTCCTGCGCGAACAGCACCGGCGGGTACTGCAGCATCGTCTGACCGCCGTAGGTGAACGCGTTCTGCACCTCGGACGCGTCCTGCGCCACGAACTGGAAGGCCGCGCCCCCCACGAACACCGCGCAGAAGATCGCCGCGCCGCTGACCACCGTCACCGGCATCAGCAGCAGCTTCCCCACCGTCCAGTCGACGTCCAGCGAGGCGAGCGCCCAGCCGAGGACCACCAGTCCCTGCACCAGGCGCCCCACGCGGCGCAGGGCGAAGCGGTCCGCGGCGACCTGCGCGAGCACCGGCACCGGCCGCACCAGCAGCGCGTCGAGCGTGCCGTCCCGCACCCGGCGCCCCAGCCGGTCCATCGAGCCCAGCACCAGATCCGCGATGCCGAACGACACGATGGACAGGCCGTACAGGAAGGCCACCTCGGCCAGGGCATGGCCGGCCAGCACGTCGACGTGCGAGAACATCAGCGCGATGCCGACGAAGTCAAGGCCGGTCACCGCGGCACCGCCGATGGTCGTCAGTACGAACGACGTCCGGTAGACCATGGTCGAGCGGATCCACATCCCCGCGATCAGTCCGTACGCGCGCGCCCCCCGCGCCACCCCGGACCACCCGCCGGACCGCCCGGAACCGGAACCGGAACCGGAACCAAAGTCTCCGTTCCGTCCGCCGCCCTCAGCCACCCTGGACCACCACCCGCCGTGTCGCCGCCGTCTGCAGCAGCCGTCCCACCGCCAGCAGCGCCACCGCCCACGCGCCCTGGAGCGCGAAGACCCGCAGCACACCCGTCTCCCCCATCAGGACGTCGGCCGGGCCCTGGAGCAGCGCCGCCCAGGGCAGCATCCGTACGACCTCTCCGAACACGCCCGGGAAGACGTTCAGCGGCAGCACCATGCCCGAGCAGAGCGCCCCCACGATCATCAGCATCTGCATCGCCCCCGTACCGTCCAGCAGCCAGAACGCGCTCAGCGCCACCAGGTAGCGGATCGCGAAACTGACCACCATCGCCAGCAGCACCGTCGTCAGGAAGGCGGCCCAGGTCAGCGGATCGTCCGGCAGCGCCACGGGGAAGACCGTCACCCCGAACAGGAACGGGATCACGCCCCGCCCCAGCAGCTGGAACACCGAGCGGCCCAGATCCTGCGCCAGCCACCATCCCTGCAGGTCGGCGGGCCGGTACAGGTCGATCGCGATCGCCCCCGTACGGATCCGCTCCATCAGCTCGGTCTCGAAGCCGCCGCCCTGAACGGCCAGCGTCGCGTACAGCGCCTGCCCCAGCCACACGTACGTGACCGCCTGCGCCTGCCCGTACCCCCCGAGGTCCGGCCGCTCGTTCCACAGCGCCAGGTACGTGTACACGAGGATCAGGCCGAAGACGGTGTTGGTGAACACCCCGGCCGCCGTCGCCGCCCGGTAGGTCGCGTACCGCCGGAAGCCGCCCGCCGCGACCGCCGCGTACAACCGGGCCGTGCCTGACCCCACAACCGCCTCCGGTCCTCGCCCCGCCCGGCACACTCGCCCGGCGTACTCGCCCGACGTCCTCGAGGACGCCCAAGCGCACGAACCTAGTACCGGCGGCCGACGCGCTGCCAGGCATTTTCCGGCGCTTCGGGGCCATGCGTATGAGATGCCGTACGGCGGGCCGGCACGCGCCGCCGACAGGAACGGTTCGCCGGATGCGACAGTCTTCTATGAAGGGGACGCACAACGCGTACCGCCTGTTACGGCCGTACCGGCCGTAACCGCAGGAACAAGGCGAAACAGGAGTCCGTGCACGACATGAGCGACGAGCCGCAGCCACAGCAGCCCGGCCAGGGCGGGGGCCCCCGAGAGCCGAGGCGCGAGCGCACCGGATGGCGCCGGATCGTCCCCACCTGGCGGATGACGCTCAGTACCTTCCTCGTCGCCGCGCTCCTGCTCATCGGCGTCTTCTTCCTCGGCTACACCCTCGTGCAGATCCCGCCCGCCAACGCCCTCGCGATCAAGCAGGCCAACGTCTACCTCTACGCCGACGGCTCCGCCATCGCCCGGGACGGCGAGGTCAACCGGGAGAACGTCGGCCTCGGCCGGATCTCCAAGGACGCGCAGCACGCCGTCCTCGCCGCCGAGGACCGCGGCTTCTACACCGAGTCCGCCGTCGACCCCCAGGCCATGGTCCGCGCCGCCTGGAACACCGCCACCGGCAAGGGCAAGCAGTCCGGCTCCACCATCACCCAGCAGTACGTGAAGAACTACTACCTGCGGCAGGAGCAGACCGTCACCCGCAAGGTGAAGGAGTTCTTCATCTCCATCAAGCTGGACCGCGAGCAGAGCAAGGACAAGATCCTCGAGGGCTATCTCAACACCAGCTACTTCGGCCGCAACGCCTACGGCATCCAGGCCGCCGCCCACGCCTACTACGGCATGGACGCGCAGGACCTCGACGCCGGCCGCGCCGCCTACCTCGCCGCCCTGGTCAACGCCCCCAGCCAGTACGACGTCATCGCCCACCCGGAGAACCGCCCGGCCGCCGAGTCCCGCTGGAACTACGTCCTGGACGGCATGGTCGAAAAGGGCTGGCTGAGCGCGGCCGAGCGGGCCGGACTGGCGTTCCCCACGCCCAAGGAGAACACCAACTCCACCGGCATGTCCGGCCAGCGCGGCTACATCGTGCAGATCATGAAGGACCACCTGACCGGGAACGGGATCCTCAGCGAGGAGGAACTCGACGCCGGCGGCTACCGCATCACCACGACCCTGCAGAAGGACAAACAGGACGCCTTCGTCGACTCCGTCAACGACAACCTGATCGACCGGCTCGACCAGAAGACACGCAAGGTCGACACGTACGTCCGCGCCGGCGGCACCGCCGTCGAGCCGAAGACCGGCAAGGTCCGCGCGATGTACAACGGCATCGACTACGTCAAGCAGTACACCCCCAACGCCACCCGCAGGGATTACCAGGTCGGCTCCATCTTCAAGCCGTTCGTGTTCGCCTCGGCCGTCGAGAACGGCTCCAGCACCCAGGACGGCCACCCCATCACCCCGAACACCGTCTACGACGGCACCAACAAACGGCCCGTCGAAGGCTGGGCCGGCGGCCGCTACGACCCGGCCAACGAGGACGACCGGTCGTACGGCAACATCACCGTCCGCGAGGCCACCGACAAGTCCGTCAACGCCGTCTACGCCCAGATGGCGGTCGACGTCGGCTCCGACAAGGTCCAGCAGACCGCCATCGGCCTCGGCATCCCCTCCACCACACCCGAACTGACCCCCTCCCCGTCCATCGCCCTCGGCGTCGCCACCGCCAGCACCCTGGACATGGCCGAGGCGTACGCGACCCTCGCCAACCACGGCGTGCACGGCGACCCCGTCCTGATCGAGAAGATCACCAAGGACGGGAAGGAGACCGTGCCCCTGCCCGAACGGAAGACCCGCCAGGCCGTCAGCCGCGAAGCCGCCGACACCACCACCGCCGTCCTGCGCGGCGTCGTCCAGAACGGCACCGCGGCCGCCGCCCTCGGCGCGGGCCGCCCCGCCGCCGGCAAGACCGGCACCGCGGAGGAGGACAAGGCCGCCTGGTTCGCCGGCTACACCCCCGAACTCGCCACCGTCGTCGCGGTCATGGGCCAGAACCCGGTCACCGCCGCACAGGAGAAGCTGTACGGCGCGATGGGCATGCCCCGCGTCAACGGCGGCGGGGCACCCGCCGAGATCTGGGCCCAGTTCACCCGGGACGCGCTGGAGGGCGAACCCGTCGGGGACTTCGACCTCGACCTGCAGGCCGGCGCCGAACGGACCGCGCCACCGACCGCCGACGCCGGCTCCCTTCCTTCCGCCACCTCCCCGGGCGACGACATGTCCAGGACCCCCGGACCGGACGGAAGCACGAGCCGCAGCCCGGGCCCGGGCGAGGGCGGGGACAGTACCGGAGGCGGGGCGAGCGACGGCACCAACGGCGACACCACGACCGGCGGCGGCACCACGGACGGCGGAACCGGGCAGACCGGCGGGACCACGGACGGGCCGACCGGCGGCACCACCACGGGCACCACGGGCGACGCGGACGGCGGCGGACCCGGGGAAACCGGCGGAACGGGCGGAACCGGCGAGGACACCGGCACGGGCGGCCGCGGCGGCCTCGCCGGATTCATCCCACGCCCCCGCGACGACTGACCGCACCACGCGGCTCTCGCGCCGGGAGGCCTCACGGCCTCCCGGCAGCGCCTGCCGCACGAACGGGGAGAGGCGGGCGACGTCCTCGCCGCCGACAGCGAAGCCGTCGGCGCGCGGCTGGTTCACCGCGGCGTTTCCGTACCGCGTGCTGAAGAGCACGACGGCGTTGAACACGACGGCGTTGAGCACGAGGCCGAGCGCGCCGATCCGGTCTTCCACGCCGTCCTGGTGGCGCCGGCGATGTTCCTCGACCCCGCTCAGTGCCCCGACGTCGCCTTCAGCCCCACCACCGCGACCACCAGCAGGCACACGAAGAAGATCCGGGCGGCGGTCACCGGCTCTCCCAGCACCGCCATGCCCAGCACCGCCGCCCCGGCGGCACCGATCCCCACCCACACGCCGTACGCCGTGCCGATCGGCAGCGTCTTCGCCGCGTACGACAGCAGCACCATGCTCGCCACGATGCCTGCGCCGGTCAGCAGACTGGGCACCAGCCGGGTGAAACCCTCGGTGTACTTCATCCCGATCGCCCAGCCCACCTCGAGCAGACCGGCCACGACCAACAGAACCCACGCCACGACAGGCACCTCCGGGACACCACTCGACGTATCGAAACGGGAGTGCGTCGTCTTTGCCTCACCCCGGTACGGCGCGTCTCGTCGGGGCCCGGTGGGTCGGGTCCGTCCACTCTAGAACCCCGGCCAGGACAGCCGGAAGGGCTGGTGACCATGGTCACCAGCCCTTCCGCACAGCCTCACCGGCCCACAAGACCTACAGGTACAGGCCCGTCGAGTCCTCCGACCCCTCGAACCGGTCCGCGGCCACCGCGTGCAGATCACGCTCGCGCATGAGCACGTACGCGGTGCCCCGCACCTCGACCTCCGCGCGGTCCTCCGGGTCGTACAGCACCCGGTCGCCCGGCTCCACCGTCCGGACGTTCTGTCCCACCGCGACGACCTCGGCCCAGGCCAGCCGGCGGCCGACCGCCGCCGTCGCGGGAATCAGGATGCCGCCCCCGGACCGCCGCTCGCCCTCGCTCGTGTCCTGCCGCACGAGTACGCGGTCGTGCAGCATCCGGATGGGCAGCTTGTCGTCGTGCCGGGGGGCGTGCTCGTTCTTCTTGGCGCTCACACCTGAAACCTACCTGCCTTCACCACGGACGTACGCGATCGGGTCAGCGCCCGCGCCGACGGGACCCCAGGGCCAGCAGTCCCACCACGCCCACCACCAGGACCGCGGCCGGCACGACCCGCTCGAGCCGCGGCGACCCGTCCACGTCCACGAACTGCGCCTTGACGTCGCTCACCACACGATTGACACCGACGTACGCCCTGCCGAGCGTGTGATCGACGTTGGACGCGACCCTGGCCTTCGCGTCCCCGACGATCGTCTTCGGATGCACCCGCACACCGATCTCGTCCAGGGTCTCGGCCAGCACCGCGCGACGGCGTCTGATGTCCGCCTCGATCTGCGCCGGGGTCCTGGTGTCCGCCGTGTCCGCCACCGTGTCGCCTCCGAAATCCGCTGAAACCATAAAAGCCGTACCTGTGCCGGACAGTCTGTCAGCTTCGCGCCGCACCGCACCGTCAGGGCACCCGGATACCCTCGATCCCGGCATCCGATCCACCCAGTGCGCACGTACGAGGAGACCCGACCGATGAGCGAACGCCTCGAGCCCGGAGACGTGGCCCCCGCCTTCACCCTGCCCGACGCGGACGGCACCGAGGTGTCCCTGGCCGACCACAAGGGCCGCAAGGTCATCGTCTACTTCTACCCGTCGGCGCTCACCCCCGGCTGCACCAAACAGGCCTGCGACTTCACCGACAACCTGGACCTGCTGGCCGGCGCGGGCTACGACGTCATCGGCATCTCCCCCGACAAGCCCGAGAAGCTCGCCAGGTTCCGCGAGCAGGAGTCCCTGAAGGTCACCCTCCTCGCCGACCCGGACAAGCGGGTCCTGGAGGCGTACGGCGCCTTCGGCGAGAAGAAGCTGTACGGCAGGACGGTCGTCGGCGTGATCCGCTCCACCCTCGTCGTCGACGAGGAGGGCAGGATCGAGCGCGCCCTCTACAACGTCAGGGCGACGGGCCACGTAGCCAAGATCATCAAGGACCTGGGCGTCTGAGACGCGGCACCCGCGGACGGCCCGTACCGACACCCCGGTACGGGCCGTTCCGCATGTCGTACACGACCGTCCGGCAAACGGTTCCTCACTTCGTACGAGGCCACGAACGGGGGGGGGCCGGGAACGGAGGGGGCCCGATGGGGGCAAGCGCCTACACCGAGGAGCGTCCGGAAGAGGCGGCCCGGGGAGCACGGACGTTGCCGGAGGCGTTGGTGCGGTGGGGGCGGATCCGCGGGGAGGTCGAGCACGCCGACGGGGAACGGCGGGACGACCGGCGCGAGAACTTGCGGTTGCCGTGCCCCGGCTGCCCCGCGATCACCGGCACGTGGTGCAGGGGAGGCGCCAGGCAACGCACGGCCCCCGGTACCATGACAGGCACCAGCGGCGGTGGCGCAACGGCGACGCGGCAGACTTAGGATCTGTGGCCCTTGATCGGGCTTGAGGGTTCGAATCCCTTCCGCCGCACACCAGCGGCCTGCGAATCGAAAGATGATGCGCAGGCCGTTGTCATGCGGGCTCAGCCCAGCAGCTCCCGCACCACCGGTACCAACGCCCGGAAGGCCTCGCCCCGGTGGCTGATGGCGTTCTTTTCGGCGAGGGTCAGCTCCGCGCACGTGCGGGTCTCGTTCTCCGGCTGGAGGATCGGGTCGTAGCCGAAGCCGTTCGTGCCGGCCGGCGTGTGGCGCAGGGTGCCCCTCAGCCGGCCTTCGACGACGCGTTCGGTGCCGTCGGGGAGGGCGAGGGCGGCGGCGCAGGCGAAGTGGGCGCCGCGGTGGGTGTCGGCGATGTCGGAGAGCTGGGCCAGGAGCAGGTCGAGGTTGGCCCGGTCGTCGCCGTGGCGGCCGGCCCAGCGGGCGGAGAAGATGCCGGGGGCGCCGCCGAGGACGTCGACGCAGAGGCCGGAGTCGTCGGCGACGGCGGGGTGGCCGGTGGCGCGGGCGAGGGCGTGGGCCTTGAGGAGGGCGTTCTCGGCGAAGGTGGTGCCGGTTTCCTTGACGTCGGGGACGTCGGGGTAGGCGTCGGCGCCGACGAGGTCGTGGGGCAGTCCGGCTTCGGCGAGGATCGACCGGAGTTCGGTGATCTTTCCGGCGTTGCGGGTGGCGAGGATCAGGCGGGTCATGGGGTCCAGTATTCCGGGCCCCATGACCGTCCCCGCCGGCTGCTCCCCGCCGGGCCCTACGGCGTGCAGACCTTGGTCAGTTCGCCGGCCGCGTCGGTGACCGGGCTGATGTCGGGGGTCGCGTCGCCGTTCTCGATGGAGGTGCGGACGTTGTCGACGGCCCTGTCGAGGTCGGCGACGGCCTCGCCGACGTCGGCGTTGTCGGTCTGGTCGCCTATCTCGCCGAGGTTCTGGTCGATGGAGTCGAGGGACTCCTCGAGCTGGGTGGCGTCGTTGGAGGCGTTGTCGACGGCCTGCTGGAGCTCGGTGACGCTGTCGGCGATGGCGTCGGCGGTGCGGACGCAGTCGAGTGCCTTGTCGACGGCGCTGCAGCCGGTGGTGAGTCCGGCGGTGAGTGCGACGGCCGCCAGTGTGGCGGCGATGGTGGTGGTGGTGCGGCGGCGTCGGCGGCTCTCGGCCATGGACGGTCCCTCCCTCGTGGGGCCAGGACGGCCCTCCTCGCTGACCGGGCGCCCGGGGTCGAGTCGGGCAGAGCCGAGTCGGTCCGTACGTCCGTGCCCCTACAGACGCGGGGGTGGCCGGCGCGGTTGCCCGCGTCGGCCACGCCCTTGGTACGTCTTTTACCTTTCGAGGACGCTATCAAGTGCGGTGCGCTGTGCGGTAGTCAGTTCGGCGCAGCCGGCGACGGCGAGGTCGAGGAGCGTGTTCAGTTCGGTCCGGTCGAAGGGCTGGGCCTCGGCGGTGCCCTGGACTTCGACGAAGCGGCCGTCGCCGGTGCAGACGACGTTCATGTCGGTGTCGGCGCGGACGTCCTCCTCGTAGCAGAGGTCGAGGAGGGGGACGCCGTCGACGATGCCGACGGAGACGGCGCTGACGGTGCCGGTGAGGGGCTGGCGGCTGGCGCGGATGAGCTTGTTGTCCCTGGACCAGTTGATGGCGTCGGCGAGGGCGACGTAGGCGCCGGTGATGGCTGCGGTGCGGGTGCCGCCGTCGGCCTGGAGGACGTCGCAGTCGAGGACGACGGTGTTCTCGCCGAGTTGCTTGTAGTCGATGACGGCGCGCAGGGACCGGCCGATGAGGCGGCTGATCTCGTGGGTGCGTCCGCCGATGCGGCCCCGGACGGACTCGCGGTCGCCGCGTGTGTGGGTGGCGCGGGGGAGCATCGAGTACTCGGCGGTCACCCAGCCCTCGCCGCTGCCCTTGCGCCAGCGGGGGACGCCTTCGGTGACGGAGGCGGTGCAGAGGACCTTGGTGTCGCCGAAGGAGACGAGGACGGAGCCTTCGGCGTGCTTGCTCCAGCCGCGTTCGATGGTGACCGGGCGGAGTTGTTCGGGGGTGCGGCCGTCGTTTCGAGACATGGCGTCGAGCCTAGTCGCACGGGAGAGGGCCCCTTCCCTGCGCGGCGGGTCTGCTGCCGTACAGGGAGGGGCCCCTGGGGAACCGGGAGTTCCGGCTGTCACAGCTGTCCGGCTGTCACATCATGTCTTCGATCTCGCCCGCGAGGGGGTCGGCGTCGGTGCCGATGACGACCTGGACGGCGGTGCCCATCTTGACGACGCCGTGGGCTCCGGCGGCCTTCAGTGCGGCGTCGTCGACCTTGGCGGGGTCGACGACTTCGGTGCGGAGGCGGGTGATGCAGCCTTCGATCTCTTCGATGTTGTCGATGCCGCCGAGTCCGGCGACGATCTTCTCAGCCTTGGTGGCCATGTTCGCTTCTCCCTGATCCGAACCGCTTTGGTCGCAGTAACCCACAGTTGGCCCATCTTCGCGAGCGGTCGTGCGGTCGGTGCCGAAGGATGGCGGCACGACAGCGGGACCGTCCCCAACTGGTCTACACCACCGGGGGGACCGTCGCCAAACCCCGTCGCAGACGTCTGCCAGTGAAGGGGACCGGATGAGTACGCAGAGGCCCGCCGGCGCCGAGCCTTCGGTCGGCCCCCTGCGGGAACACCGGCACCGCCTGTTCCAGGGTCTGCAGAAGATGGGCCGCAGTCTGCAGCTGCCGATCGCGGTGCTGCCGGCGGCGGGCATCCTCAACCGGCTGGGCCAGCCGGACGTGTTCGGGGACGACGGTCTCGGCTGGACGAACGTCTCCAGGGTGATGGTGGGTGCGGGCGGCGCGCTGCTCGACGGTTCGCTGGGGCTGCCGCTGCTGTTCTGCGTGGGTGTGGCCATCGGCATGGCGAGGAAGGCGGACGGGTCGACGGCGCTGGCGGCGGTGGCGGGGTTCCTCGTCTACTACAACGTGCTGCGTCAGTTCCCGCAGGACTGCCCGGAGGGTTCCGAGGCGGTTCCGAACGTCGGGTGCCGGGTGACGGACGGGACGGTGACGGCGTTCGAGTACCAGAATCCGGGGGTGTTCGGCGGCATCGTCATCGGGCTGATGGCGGCCTACTTCTGGCAGCGGTTCCACCGGACGAGGCTGGTGGACTGGCTGGGCTTCTTCAACGGCCGGCGGCTCGTGCCGATCATCATGGCGTTCGCGGCGATCGTGTTCGCCGCGCTGTGTCTGTGGATCTGGCCGCCGATCGGTGACGCGCTGGAGGGTTTCAGCGACTGGATGGTGGGGCTGGGCGCGTGGGGCGCGGGTGTGTTCGGTGTGGCGAACCGGGCGCTGCTGGTGGTGGGGCTGCACCAGTTCCTGAACGTGCCGGTGTGGTTCCAGTTCGGCAGTTTCACCAAGCCGGACGGGTCGGTGGTGCACGGTGACATCAACATGTTCCTGGCGGGTGACCCGGACGCCGGGCAGTTCCTCTCCGGGTTCTTCCCGATCATGATGTTCGCGCTGCCGGCGGCGGCGCTGGCGATCACGCACTGCGCGAGGCCGGCCCGGCGCAAGGAGGTCGGCGGCCTGATGCTGTCGGTGGCGCTGACGTCGTTCGTCACGGGCATCACGGAGCCGATCGAGTACTCGTTCCTGTTCATCGCACCGGTGCTGTACGCGGTGCACGCGGTGCTGACGGGTGTGTCGATGGCGGTGACGTGGGGGCTCGGAGTGCGCGACGGGTTCAGCTTCTCGGCGGGGCTGATCGACTACGTCATCAACTGGAACCTGGCGACGAGGCCGTGGCTGATCATCCCGATCGGGCTGTGCTTCGCGGTGGTGTACTACGTGATCTTCCGGTTCGCGATCACGAGGTTCGATCTGAGGACTCCGGGCCGGGAGCCGGAGGAGGAGGTGGAGGACACCACCAAGGCCTGACCGGAACCGGTCGTTCGAGCCCCCGGGCACGCCCTCGGATCACGGGTCCGGGGGCTTTTCCGCGCGCCCGGCGGGAGGGGTGCGGGAGGGAGACCGGAGGGCGACGGAAGGCCCTGGAACGGGTACGGGGCGTAGTGCTCCGGTTGCGGAATTCGCGGGTTCCTCATACGGCCTTCATCGTGCTACAACAGGTCTACACCACTGGGTGGTGTAGACCACCACGATGGAGGAAGTATGAGCTCCGCCACCGCCTCGGCGGCTCCCGCGAAGAAGCGGGGATCCGGCCTGTTCCAGGGCCTGCAGAAGGTCGGTCGCAGTCTCCAGCTCCCGATCGCCGTACTGCCGGCGGCGGGCATCCTGCTGCGGCTCGGCCAGGCCGACGTCCAGGAGAAGCTGAACCTGCCCGACAAGGTCACAGCGGTGTTCGCCACGGCCGGTGGCGCCATCTTCGACAACCTGCCGATGCTGTTCTGCATCGGTGTGGCCATCGGTTTCGCCAAGAAGGCGGACGGTTCCACGGCGCTCGCCGCCCTGGTCGGCTTCCTGGTCTACAGCAACGTCCTGAAGGCGTTCCCCGTCACCGAGGCGAAGGTCCAGGACGGCGCGGACATAGCCGCGACCTACAACAACCCCGGTGTGCTCGGCGGCATCCTGATGGGTCTGCTCGCGGCGGTGCTCTGGCAGCGCTACCACCGCAAGAAGCTGGTGGACTGGCTCGGCTTCTTCAACGGCCGCCGGCTCGTGCCGATCATCATGGCGTTCGTCGGCACCGCGATGGGTGTCTTCTTCGGCCTGGTCTGGGAGCCGATCGGTGACGGCATCTCCAACGTCGGTGAGTGGATCACCGGCCTCGGCGCGGTCGGCGCGGGTCTGTTCGGTCTGATCAACCGCGCGCTGATCCCGATCGGCATGCACCAGTTCGTGAACACCGTCTCCTGGTTCCAGATCGGTGACTTCACCAACGCGGCGGGCGAGGTCGTGCACGGCGACCTGAACCGCTTCTTCGCGGGTGACCCGGACGCCGGTATGTTCATGTCGGGCTTCTTCCCGATCATGATGTTCGGTCTGCCGGCCGCCGCGATCGCCATCGCGCACGCGGCCCGTCCGGAGCGCCGCAAGGCCGTGACGGGCATGATGGTCTCCCTCGCGCTGACCTCCTTCGTGACCGGTGTGACCGAGCCGATCGAGTTCGCGTTCATGTTCATCGCCCCGGCGCTGTACGTGATCCACGCGGTGCTCACCGCCCTGTCCATGGCGGTCACCTGGGCGCTCGGGGTGCACGCGGGCTTCACCTTCTCGGCGGGCGCCATCGACTACGGGCTCAACTGGAACCTGGCGACCAGGCCCTGGCTGATCATCCCGATCGGTCTGGTGTTCGCGGTGATCTACTACGTGCTCTTCCGCTTCGCCATCGTCAAGTTCGACCTGCCGACCCCGGGCCGCGAGCCCGAGGAGGAGGTCGAGGACACCACGAAGGCGTGAGCGGTCCTCGTCGCCCCACGGCGACGGCAGCGTGACCGAGGCCCCGGAGCCGTCGAGGACGACGGCTGCGGGGCCTCGGTGCGTTCAAACCGTGCGGGCAAGCAGGCGGCGGGGTACGGGGGGTCAGATCACGTACGTCGCGCCGGGCGCCGCCAGTTCCACCGGACCGCCGTAGGCCCTGCGGGCGTCGGCGAGGTTGACCCGCGGGTCGGTCCACGGGGCGATGTGGGTGAGGACCAGCCGGCGGGCACGGGCGCGGGCCGCCGACTCACCCGCCTCGCGGCCGTTGAGATGCAGGTCGGGGATGTTCTCCTTGCCGTCGGTGAAGGCGGCCTCGCACAGGAACAGGTCGGTGTCGTGGGCGAGTTCGTCGAGCGCCGTACTCACTCCGGTGTCGCCGGAGTACGTCAGCGACTTCCCTCCGTGCTCGAGACGGATGGCGTACGCCTCCACCGGGTGCGCGACGCGTTCGGTGTGCACGACGAACGGGCCGAGCTCGAAGGTCGACGGCTTGACCGTGTGGAAGTCGAAGACCTCGCTCATGGAGGAGGCCGAGGGGGTGTCGGCGTAGGCGGTGGTCAGCCGGTGCTCGGTGCCCTCGGGTCCGTGGACCGGGATCGGGTCGCAGCGGCCTCCGTCGTGCCGGTAGTAGCGCGCGACGAAGTACGCGCACATGTCGATGCAGTGGTCGGCGTGCAGATGGCTGAGGAAGATCGCGTCGAGGTCGTAGAGACCGCAGTGTCGCTGCAACTCGCCCAGGGCACCGTTGCCCATGTCGAGGAGCAGCCGGAAGCCGTCGGCCTCGACGAGGTAGCTCGAGCAGGCCGATTCCGCGGACGGGAACGACCCCGAGCAGCCGACGACGGTGAGCTTCATGAAGCAGAAACCTCCGCTGGCGGGGGAGTGAAAACGGGGGTCGTGCGGTTCATCGAGCGTAAGGCGCAAAACCTTCGGTCGCTCCTCCGCCAGAGGCGGTTGTGGGGGAACTCACCTGCGCTGTCACCGGTTCGGCTGGAAGCGGGTCACGTGGGGCGTGCGGGAGGGCGCACGGGTGCTGCCCGCGCCGGTACCGTCGGCTCATGAACACGTCCTGGTGGCTCGCACTCGTCGCGGTGGTCCTGCTCGCACTGGTCGCCGCGCTCGTCGACGGATGGGGCCGGGGGCACCGGTCCCGCGGACGGAGCGCGCCGGCCGGGCCGGGGACGGTGACGGACGACGGGGGCGGCCGGCCGCGGCCCGCGGAGATCTGGTGGGCCGACGTGCCCTACGAGGATGTGCCGCGGGCGGGGAACGGGGCACGGGCGGGGAACGGGGCGCCGTCGGGAGACGGGGCGTCGAAGGACCGGCCGTGTCTGGTACTGGCGGTGCGCGGGGAGCGGGCGACCGTCGCGAAGATCACGACCCGCTTCCGGGACGGCCGCGCCGGGGTGATCCCGCTGCCCGAGGGGTCCGTCGGGGACGCCCGGGGGCGGGCGAGTTTCCTGGAGGCGGACGAGCTGCGCGAGGTCCCGGTACGGGAGTTCCGGCGCCGGGTGGGGGTCGTGGACCCGGAGGTGTGGGACCGGGTCCGGCATCTGGCGGGGTGAGCGCGGCAGCGGACGCGGGACGCGCCGGAGGAACGGCGAAGGGGCCGGAGTGGATCTCCGGCCCCTTCTTACTGCGCCTGGTGCGTCTGCTGCCCTCGTGGGTCACGCCCAGAGCTGGCCCTGGAGCGTTTCGATGGCTTCCTCCGTCGTGGCGGCGGTGTAGACGCCGGTCGACAGGTACTTCCAGCCGCCGTCGGCGACGACGAAGACGACGTCGGCGCTCTCCCCCGCCTTGAGCGCCTTGTTCGCGACGCCGATCGCGGCGTGCAGGGCGGCCCCGGTGGAGACACCGGCGAAGATGCCTTCCTGCTGGAGGAGTTCACGGGTCCGGGTGACGGCGTCGGCGGAGCCGACCGAGAAGCGGGTGGTGAGGACGGAGGCGTCGTACAGCTCGGGGACGAAGCCCTCGTCGAGGTTGCGCAGCCCGTAGACCAGGTCGTCGTAGCGGGGTTCGGCGGCGACGATCCGCACGTCCGGCTTGTGCTCGCGCAGGTAGCGGCCGACGCCCATGAGGGTGCCGGTGGTGCCGAGGCCGGCCACGAAGTGCGTGACGGAGGGCAGGTCGGCGAGGATCTCCGGGCCGGTGGTCACGTAGTGGGCGCCCGCGTTGTCCGGGTTTCCGTACTGGTAGAGCATCACCCAGTCCGGGTGCTCGGCGCCGATCTCCTTGGCGACCCGCACGGCGGTGTTGGAGCCGCCCGCGGCCGGTGAGGAGATGATCTCCGCGCCCCACATGGACAGGAGGTCCCGGCGTTCCTGCGAGGTGTTCTCGGGCATCACGCACACCATGCGGTAGCCCTTGAGCTTGGCGGCCATGGCCAGGGAGATGCCGGTGTTGCCGGACGTCGGCTCCAGGATGGTGCAGCCCGGGGTGAGCCGGCCGTCCTTCTCCGCCTGCTCGATCATGAACATGGCCGGACGGTCCTTGATCGAACCGGTCGGGTTGCGGTCCTCGAGCTTCGCCCAGATACGGACGTCGGCCGACGGCGAGAGCCGCGGCAGACACACCAGCGGGGTGTTGCCGACCGCGGCCAGCGGCGAGTCGTAGCGCATCCGGATCAGGCCATGCCGCCGGCCACGGCCGGCAGGATCGTGATGCTGTCGCCGTCGGTCAGCTTGGTGTTGATGCCGTCGAGGAAGCGGACGTCCTCGTCGTTGAGGTACACGTTGACGAAGCGGCGCAGCTGGTCGCCGTTGGCGTCGTCGACGAGGCGGGCCCGGATGCCGGCGTGCCGGCTCTCGAGGTCGGCGAAGAGCTCGGTGAGGGTGTTTCCGGTACCCTCCACCGCCTTCTGACCGTCGGTGTACTGGCGGAGGATGGTCGGGATCCGGACCTCGATGGCCATGGCGGAGGGCTCCTTCGGTGATGTCGTCTGGTCAGTGGGCGCGCGGCAGTGCGGGCGGTGCGTGGGTGTGCGTACGCGGTGGTGCCGCCGGGGCTCACGGGCCGTACGGCGGGAGGCTCGGTATCAACAGATGGCGCTGGCGAGTCGGCACAGGTCGACGTGCAGCCGCGCCACGAGCAGCTTGCCCGGCGTCTTGTCGCTCACGTCAGGGAGAACCATGGGGTCATCGTATCGATTCCCGACGGCCAGATCCGAGTACCGTCTCACACTCCGGAAGGTGAGTGATCGGTATGTGGGAAGAGGCTGGTCGGGGGCGTCGCGCGGGCTCAGTACGCCTCGACGACCTCGACCTCCTCCTCCGTCACCTCGCCGTCCACGATCCGGAAGGAACGGAACTGGAAGTCGCCGAGGCCGTCGGTGTCGGCGGTGGAGACCAGGACGTAGTGGGCGCCGGGCTCGCTCGCGAGGGAGATGTCGGTGCGGGAGGGGTGGGCCTCGGTCGCGGTGTGCGAGTGGTAGACGATCACCGGCTCCTCGTCGTTGTCGTCCATCTCGCGGTACAGCTTGAGCAGGTCCTTCGAGTCGAACTCGTAGAACGTGGGCGAGCGGGCCGCGTTCAGCATGGGCACGAAACGCTCGGGGCGGCCGGAGCCCGCCGGGCCCGCCACCACGCCGCACGCCTCGTCGGGGTGGTCCTCGCGCGCGTGGGCGACGATCCGGTCGTACAGCTCCTGGGTGATGGTCAGCATGGGGCTCAGGATAGACAGACGGGCCGCTCCGTACCGAGGGGTGGTACGGAGCGGCCCGGATGCCGGACACCTGGGGGTCACCGGCCGGACGGCCGGAGGTTTCCGGCCGGTCGCCTCGGGAGTCAGAGGGCCTTCGCGGTCTCCGTCTCGTCCGTGTCGGGCACGGAGTCCCCGGCCTGGCGGGCCTTGCGGACCCGGACGTACTCCAGGAAGGAGTCCAGCTCCCGCTTGACCACGGGGGCCAGCAGGTAGAGGCCGATGATGTTGAACACGGCGAGCAGGAAGAGCGCCGAGTCGGCGAGGCTGATCAGGGAGTCGAGGGAGAGCAGGGAGCCCGCGACCACGAACACGCTCCACACGGCCTTGAAGGTGATCTCGCTGACCTTGCTCCGGCCGAAGAGGTACGACCAGGCCTTGAGGCCGTAGTAGCCCCAGGTGAGGATCGTGGAGAAGGCGAACAGCAGCACCGCGACCGTCAGCAGGTTCGGGAACCAGGGCAGGACGGTCTCGAAGGCGTCGGAGGTGATGGTGACGCCGCCGATGCTCTCGCCCTCGCGGGCCTCGCCCCAGCTGGCGGGGTTGGCGATGACGATGGTCAGCGCGGTCATGGTGCAGATGACGACCGTGTCGATGAACGGCTCGAGGAGGGCGACCAGGCCCTCGCTCGCGGGGTGCTTGGTCTTGACCGCGGAGTGGGCGATCGGGGCGGACCCGAGACCGGCCTCGTTGGAGAAGGCGGCCCGCTGGAAGCCGACGATCAGGGCGCCGATCACACCGCCCGCGACCCCCTCGGGGTCGAAGGCGCCGTCGATGATGGTCCCGATCGCGTCGGGCACCGCGGTGACGTTGACCAGGATGACGACGAGGCAGGCGGCGACGTACATGATGGCCATCGCCGGGACCAGGCGGCTGGTGACGGAGGCGATGGAGCGGATGCCGCCGAGCAGGACGAGGCCGACCAGGGCGGCGACGACCAGGCCGAAGAGCACGGCGCCGGCGGAGGAGGCCATGAAGCCGTCCTCGCCGCCGAAGGTCGAGGAGATCTGGGCGTAGCTCTGGTTGGTCTGGAACAGGTTGCCGCCGAAGAGGCCGAAGAAGAGGATCATGACCGAGGCCAGCACGGCGAGCACCTTGCCGAGCTTGGCGCCGGCGCTGCCGAAGCGCTCGGCGAGGCCCTTGGGCAGGTAGTGCATGGGCCCGCCGGAGACGGTGCCGTCCGGGTGCTCCTCGCGGTACTTCACGCCGAGGGTGACCTCGACGAACTTGGTCGCCATGCCGAGCAGACCGCAGAGGATCATCCAGAACGTGGCACCGGGACCGCCGATGGAGACGGCGACGGCGACACCGGCGATGTTGCCGAGGCCGACGGTGCCGGAGACGGCGGCGGTGAGCGCCTGGAAGTGGTTGACCTCGCCGGGCGAGCCCTCCTCGTCGTACTTGCCGCGCACGACGTCGAGGGCGAGCTTGAACTTGCGCACCTGGACGAGGCCGAACCAGGAGGTGAAGACCAGGCCCGCGATCACCAGCCAGGCCACGATCAGCGGAAGGTCGGTGCCGCCGACGGGGACGGTGTAGAAGACGATGTCGCCGACCGCGGTCGCGACGGGATCGAAGAAATCGCTGACTGCGTCGTCGATGGATGTGGTGATGGAGTCGAGTGACATCGAGCTACCTCAAGGGGTGGGGATGTGCTGACGTGGCGCAGCAGAGCGGTGCGACGTCCGGCACATGACCTGCGACATGTACGGACGCCGTCGTCCGTTCGGCGACGGAGCACCGGCAGCAACCGGCTTTCCCGATCACAGCGGCTTCCCCCGGTCACGGCGAGGTCGGCGCCGCAAGCGAGTTGCCAGGTTTTACCACGCCGTTTACGCATAGTTGGGTGACGCACGTCACACGACGTCGCCCGAACGCGGTAAACAGAAGGGGTGGTGACAGGATCGTTATCCGGATTTGAGGATCCCCTGAGCGAACGGATCAGCGGACTTTTCCGGATATCCGGCGTGGCGCTACGGCATGACCGCGGGTTTACGGCATGAGGGTCGATACCAGGGTTTCCTGGAGGCCGCCGAGCCACAGGTAGGCCATCACCATGGGCTTGCGCGGGTCCTCGTCCGGGAGGTGGAAGAGGAGGTCGGTGTCGTCCTCGTCGTCGATCTGCAGCCGGGACCCGATCGCCAGGCGCAGGTCGTTCAGCGCGCCGAGCCACTGCCGGGACTCCTCGGCGGAGAGCTTGAGCACCGCCCCTCCCCCGCCGGCCGCGGCGAGCCCGTCCAGGGAGCGGATCACCGCGAGGGCGTTCTCGCGCTTGCCGGCCCGCAGGTCGTTCTCGGTGAAGCGGCGGAACTCCGCGGAGTGCGCCCGCCGTTCCTCGGCGTCCCTGGCCGGGGCGGACTCGTCGGGGTCACCGTAGGCGTCCGGGAAGAGGCGGCGCAGCACGGGGTCGGCGGGCGGTTCGCTCGGGCCCTCGGCGAAGAGTTCGGCGAGCGGGTCGTCGGGGGCCTCCGCGGCCGGGCCGGGGCCGATCAGCTCCATGAGCTGCACGGCCAGGGACCGGATGATGGAGATCTCGACGTCGTCGAGGGCGACGGCCGCGCCGCCGCCGGGGAGCGGTTCGAAGTGTCCTGGCATGGAGGCGATTCGCTACTTCCGGTCCTGCGGGCGGGGGCGGGTCATGGGCGGGCTGCTTCCGGTCCGGCCGGCGGGTCGCCTCCGGTCCGGGCGGCGGGCTACTTCCGGTCCTGCTGGAGCGTGGCCCACAGGCCGTAGCCGTGCATGGCCTGGACGTCGCGCTCCATTTCCTCGCGGGAGCCGCTGGAGACGACGGCCCGGCCCTTGTGGTGGACATCGAGCATGAGCTTGGTGGCCTTGTCCTTGGAGTAGCCGAAGTACGTCTGGAAGACGTACGTCACGTAGCTCATGAGGTTGACCGGGTCGTTGTGGACGAGGGTGATCCAGGGGACGTCGGGCTCGGGCGCGGCGAAAGCCTCTTCCGCCGACTCGGTGCGTTCGATCTCCAGGGGTGCGGGTGACGTCACACCGCCCATGCTGCCACCGGAAGGGGCCGGGAGTACAAACCGGCCCTCGCCGGCCCCTGCGGAGCGCTGCGGGCCGGGAACGGAAACCGAAATCGTCAGAACGACGAAAAGGGGGTAGCATCCGTCGTATGAACACAGCGGACCTTGGGCTGCCGGTGGCGGTTCCGTCGACGGCACTCTTCACCGACCACTACGAGCTGACGATGCTGCGGGCCGCCCTGAGCGGTGGCACCGCCGAACGGCGCAGCGTCTTCGAGGTCTTCACCCGGCGCCTGCCGGAGGGCCGCCGCTACGGCGTCGTGGCCGGCACCGGGCGGGTCCTGGACGCGGTGGAGAACTTCCGTTTCGAGGGCCCCGTCCTCGACTTCCTGCGCGAGAAGGACGTCGTCGACGGGCCGACCCTCGACTGGCTGGCCGACTACCGCTTCTCCGGGGACATCTGGGGCTACCCGGAGGGCGAGGTGTACTTCCCGGGCTCGCCGGTCATGCGGGTCGAGGGCAGCTTCGCGGAGTGCGTGCTGCTGGAGACGGTGATCCTGTCGATCCTCAACCACGACTCGGCGATCGCCGCGGCGGCCTCCCGGATGTCGTCGGCCGCCGGGGACCGGCCGCTGATCGAGATGGGCGCCCGGCGCACCCACGAGCTGGCCGCGGTGGCCGCCTCCCGGGCCGCCTACGTCGGCGGCTTCACCTCCACCTCCGACCTGGCGGCCGGGTTCCGTTACAACATCCCGACCGTGGGCACCTCCGCCCACGCCTTCACCCTGGTGCACGACAGCGAGCGGGACGCCTTCCGCGCGCAGGTGGACTCCCTCGGCGCCGGTACGACGCTCCTGGTGGACACCTACGACGTGGCCGAGGCCGTCCGTACGGCCGTCGAGGTCGCCGGCCCGTCCCTGGGCTCGGTCCGGATCGACTCCGGCGACCTGCTGCTGGTCGCGCACCGGGTGCGGCAGCAGCTGGACGAGCTGGGCGCCACCGGCACGAAGATCACCGTGACCTCGGACCTCGACGAGTACGCCATCGCCTCGCTGGCCGCCGCGCCGGTGGACGCGTACGGCGTCGGCACCCGGCTGGTGACCGGTTCCGGGCACCCGACGGCCTCCATGGTCTACAAGCTGGTCGCCCGCGCCCGGTCCGCCGACGCCGGGGCGCCGCTGACACCCGTGGCGAAACGGTCCTCCGGCGGCAAGACGTCCATCGGCGGCCGCAAGTGGGCCGCGCGGCGGCTGGACGAGCACGGCGTCGCCGAGGCCGAGGTGATCGGCACCGGGCAGATACCCGGGGAGCTGGCCGACCGGCAGCTGCTGGTGGAGCTGGTCAAGGGCGGCGAGGTGACCGCGACCGCGCGCGAGCCGCTGGACCGGCTCCGCGCACGGCACGCGGCGGCCCGCGCCGGCCTGCCGCTGTCCGCGACCCAGCTGTCCCACGGGGAACCCGTCATCCCGACGGAGTACCTGCACCTGGACTCGGGTAACTGACGACTGTCCCGGGAACCCGCCCCTCGCCCCCGTCCGACCTCTCGACCGCCCCCCAGCCGAAGGAATCCGACCATGCGCCGCGCCCTGATCGTCGTTGACGTGCAGAACGACTTCTGCGAGGGGGGCAGCCTCGCCGTGTCCGGCGGCGCGGACGTGGCCGCCGCCATCACCGAGCTGATCGCACGGGTGCCGGCCGGGTACCGGCACGTGGTGGCCACCCGCGACCACCACATCGCCCCCGGCGGCCACTTCGCCGACCACCCCGACTTCGTCCACTCCTGGCCCGCGCACTGCGTCGCCGGGACGGAGGGCGTCGGCTTCCACCCGAACTTCGCCCCCGCGGTCGCCTCCGGCGCGGTCGACGCCGTCTTCGACAAGGGGGCGTACTCGGCGGCGTACAGCGGCTTCGAGGGGGCCGAGGAGAACGGGGTGCCGCTGGCCGACTGGCTGCGCGCCCGGGAGATCGACGAGGTGGACGTGGTGGGCATCGCCACCGACCACTGCGTCCGGGCGACCGCCCTGGACGCGGCCCGCGAGGGCTTCCGCACCCAGGTCCTGCTGGACCTCACCGCGGGCGTGGCCGCCCGGACCACCGAGCGGGCGCTCGAGGAGCTGCGCGGGGCGGGTGTGGAGCTCTCGGGGAAGCCGGTCGTGCAGTAGGCGAGCCCCGTCGGAGCGGGCGCGCGCCGGGCGTGCGGGCCTCGGTCAGGCGGAGGCCGCGGGGCGTCTGAGCAGGGCGCGGATCGGGTGCCACAGCTCGACCACCAGGTCGTCGCGACCGGGCAGGCCGGGGCCGGGCAGGTCCGGGCCGGTCAGGACCGTGTTGCCGGGAGCCGGGCTGTCCAGGGCCGGGCTGTCGGGGGCCGTGCTGTCGGGGGCCGGGCTGTCGGGGGCCGTCCGCCATATGAGGCCGTCGGGGTGGTGCAGCACCGCGGTGATCTCGTCGCCGCTCGGCGGGGCCGCGTTGCCTCGCAGGTAGACGGCCCGCAGGCCCAGGTTGCGCAGCCTGGTCAGGGCGCGCGCCCTGTTGCCCGCGTGCACGAGGAAGCGCACGGAGCCGGCGGAGCCGGCGGCGGGGCTGGGCAGGTTCAGTGCCACCACCACGGTGCCGTTCGGCAGCTTGCTGAAGCCTCCTGCGGCCATGGAATTCATACCCCCGTCGGACCAGGTGTCAATAAGAGCGCCACAGGACGCACCTAAACACGGATCGGCGGCAACCCGCCAGTGGGGTTGCCGCCGATCACGCTTTGGCCTGGTAAGACGGGGTTTACCTCGTTGCGGGGCTTACCTCCAGGTGGATCGTCGAGCCGTTCCTGGCCTCCTTGACGATCTTGATCTTCGTGTTGGTGTCAGTGATCTTGACGCCGCCGGCCGGGTTCGTCTCGTCGTAGTAGGTGTGGGCGCGGTCATTGAAGACCGACACACCCTTCGACGGGCGGATCTTGGTCGTGACGTCGTTCTTGTGGAGCGTGAGGCCGTCCGTGCGGAAGGTGCTGAACGTCGAGTCGTACGTCTGGATGCGGTTGCGCATCAGCGTGCCGTCGGACCACTTCAGCGCGGCCGGGTGCGCGTCGACCGGCAGGACCAGACCGGCGCCCGGGTGCCGGCTGGTGTTGTTGTCCGCCTGGGAGGTGTCCCACTTCCAGATCAACAGGCCGTTCTGGTACGGGAAGTGCTCCACCCAGTCCGGACGGCTGTTCGCGAAGCCGAAGTTGTACGGACCCGTCTTGAGGGTCGTGTCGTACGACACGTACTGACGGTTCTCGGCGATGTAGTACTGCGCGTAGTCGTTGGTGAACGACGCGCCGATGCGGGAGAAGCCGTTCGCCGTCCACGCGTCGTCCGCGGTCTCGGCGTTGTCCGTGAACAGCGGGGTGCCGTCCGCGGTCACCGAGATCCGGTCGGCCGCGAAGCCCTTCATCGCCAGGCCGCCGTCGGTCTGGTAGCGGAACCGCAGGTCGATCTGCCGGCCGGCGTAGGCGTCCAGCGGGTACGCCAGCGGCTTGTAGCCGTCGACCGTGCCGGACAGGGCCGGCTTGTCGCTGCCGTCGCGCGGGATCGGCTGCCCGTCCACCGTGCCGTCCAGGGCGGTCCAGTTGGCGCCGCCGTCGGTGGAGACCTCGGCGTAGAGGAAGTCGTACTCGGCCTCGATCTCGTACCAGCCGTCGAGGGTCAGCTCGGCGCTCGAGGCGCCGGTGAGGTCCACGGAACGGGTCAGCGTGTTCCGCAGGTCGTCACCGCTGCCGCTCCACCACTGGGTCTCGCCCTCGGCGGGGACCACGACCTCGGTGGTGACCTCCTTCTCGGGCAGTTCGACCACGAGGGCCTGCTTGTCCTTGGTGTTGTACTCGGCGTAGCCCAGCTTGTGCCGGGACTTCGTCGCGGCCTTGGCCGTGTCGTAGTCCAGCCAGCCCAGCTGGAGCTTGTCCCAGGCGGTCATGTCGCCGGGCAGGTCACCGATCTCGCCCTCGCCCCGGCCGAGCCAGGAACCGGAGGACATCAGGGTCCAGAAGCCGGTGGAGTTCTCGCCGCCGGCGGTGTCGTAGTGGTCCGGCAGGCCGAGGTCGTGGCCGTACTCGTGGGCGTAGACGCCGAGTCCGCCGTTCTCCGGCTGGATGGTGTAGTCGCCGACCCAGATGCCGGTGTCGCCGATGGGCGCGCCGCCGAGCTTGTTCCGGTCGGGGCCGGTGGCGCCCGCGTCGCTGCCGAAGGCGTACCAGCGGTGGGCCCAGATCGCGTCCTCGCCCTGGGCGCCGCCGCCGGCGGACTCGTCCTCGCCGGCGTGCACGACCTGGAAGTGGTCGATGTAGCCGTCGGGCTCGTTGAAGTCGCCGTCGCCGTCGAAGTCGTAGCGGTCCCACTCGTCGAACTTCGCGGCGTCCGCCTTGATCTCGGCGTCGGTCGCCCCCGCCGCCTTCTGCTGGGCGACCCACGCGTTCAGACCGTCGCTGACGACGTTCCACACGCTCGAGCAGGTGCTCTGACCGCAGGCGTTGTTGCCGTAACGGGCCTCGTTGTAGGGGACCTTGACCCAGTCGGAGACCTGGCCTTCGACCGAGTAGCGGCCCGAGGACTGCTTCTCGAAGTACGTCTTGACCGAATCGACACCCTTGCCGGTGCCGAAGTAGAGGTCCTCGAAGTGCTTCTGGTCGTAGTCCGCCTGCCACGCGGTGGAGTTGTCCGCGCTGCGGTCCGGCTCGGCTATCTGGTTGTGCAGCGGGCCGGGGGTGCCGCCGTATCGGCTGTCGATCTCGTCGCCGAACTCGACCAGGATCGTGAAGATCTTGTCGGTCTTCTCGCGGCCGAGCTCGACGTACTTTCCGCTGCCTTTCCTGTCCTTGCCCTTGAGCTCGACGACCTTCGAACCGTCCCGGTCCCTGACCGAGGAGTCGCCGGATATGACCTGCTGCAGGGCCTCCTGGCGCTGCGCGTCCTGCGTCTTGGAGAGTGGGCCCTCGAGGTCGTGCTCGACGTGGTGGTGCTCCGCCGGGTCCTGCCGGTCCACACCGGCCGGCCGGTCGGCCCCGTCGGCCGTGTCGGCCTGGGCCACGGTGAACGCAGAGCAGGTGGCGGTGACCGCCGCGAGTGCCACGCCCGTCGCGGCCGCTCTGAACGTCCAGGATCTACTGGTCACTTGAGATCTCCTCTGGCGTGCGTGCGCGCGAAGGTGGGGTCCGGATGACGGATGACCGCGCACACGTAATCAACGCGTGTAGCCAAGTGACCACATTTGACTAAAGGTTCAGCAGAAAAAACAGACCTTGACTTGAACAGTTCAACTGCATTATGCGGAGACAGGGTTCGTTTTTCGGACACGGAGGGTCTGCCGCCGGACACGGAGGGCTCGTTTCACCGTCGAGATGACTCCGTGCGCCCCCTGTGCACCGGTCCTGTAGGTTAGGTCACGCTTACTGTGCGTTCCGCTCGGGCACCCTCGCGGTGAGAGTCGCTTGGCGGCACACCGTTGAGCCGGTGGCATGCCAGGACGACAGCCCCCGACTCACGAGGACACGATGGCCATGCCCCGTCCGACTGTCGCTCAGTTCGCCTACGGTTCGTGCACCGTGGTCTTCTCCACCTTCGCCCTGCTGCTGTTGTCGCAGACGAGTTCGGGCGTGGGCATCGCGCTCGTCGTCGTCGCGGCACTCACCCTCGGACTGCTGGTGGCCATGACGGTGCCTCGGCCGAGGCCCCGCACCGCACCGGTGCGGCGGTCGGTGCCGCAGGAGCCGGTCCGGGCGACCCTGCCGTCACCGGCGACCGTGCCGGCGGCCCGGGAGGCCGTACGGGAGCGGGCGGTTTCCTGACACACGGTTCGTGACGCGGACGGTTTCCCGACACCGGCCGGCCGCGGGCGTCCGTCACCGGGGCCGGCCGGCCCCGGCCGGTCTCGCGTCACCCCGTGCTGACCACGACCGTCTTGGCGGCCTTGTCGTGCAGGCCCTGCTTGTAGGGCTTGTCGAAGAAGCTCCAGCCGCCCGCGATCACGGTCCACACGCAGGCGCAGCAGAACGCGAACGGCACCCACAGCACGAGAGCGCGGATCAGCGACGTCTGCACGGAGGGCGTCGAGCCGTTGGCGAGGTCGGCCACCCGCAGTTTCAGCCACTTCTTGCCGAGGGTCTGCCCGGAACGGGACGTCATGAAGGTGTCGTAGGCGATGTAGAGGACCGCGGCGACGAGGGACTGGGTGAAGGACTTGCCCACGTTGACCTCGTCACCGTTCACGTTGTACTCGCTCACACCGAACGGCCAGGTGAGCAGCCAGACGACGAGGCCCACCAGGATCATGTCGATGATGCGGGCGAGGGTGCGCCTGCCGCTGTCGGCGAGCGGCGGCATCCCGGCGAGGGGGTCGCCGGGGCCGGGGCCGTACGGGCTGCCACCGCCGCCCCCGTAGGGGCCGCCGCCACCGCCGTAGGGGCCACCGCCGTAGGGATCGCCGCCGCCACCGCCGTAAGGGCCACCCCCTCCGCCGTAGGGGTCACCGCCCCCGCTCCCGTACGGGCCGCCGCCCTGCTGCGGCGGGGGCCGGCCGCCGGGTGGCGGGTGCTTCCTGAAGGGGTCGTCGTCCGGCGGCTGCTGACCGGAGCCGGGGGGCGGTTCGGTACTCATGGCCCGAGTCGACCGCGAACCCCCCGGCCGCGCATCCGGCGAGCCGCCGTCCGGAGTACCGGCGCCGCGGACACCCGCGCGGCCGGTCCGCAGGGATGATCCCCCGGGAGATTCCCCGGGGTCCCGGCCGGGTCAGCCCGCCACGAACGTGTGCGCGGCCTTGTCGTGCCAGCACTGCCGCCACGGCTTGTCGAACAGGCACCACAGGACGCCCACCGCACCGACGACGAGCAGCCCGGGGATGCTGTAGGCCAGCCAGCGGCGCAGGGCCGCCCCGAACCCGGGCACGTCGTGCCCCTCGATGTCCCGCACCTCGAGACCCAGCAGCTTCTTCCCCAGGGTGCGGCCCCACTTGGCGGTGGGCAGCACCTCGTAGAGGATCCCGCCGAGGAGGAGGACGGCGAGGACGATGCCCAGATAGACCGACGTGGTGCCGTCGAGCAGCCACACCGTGACGGTCTCGCCGGACAGCTTGGCCGCGTCGATCTTCCCGTCGATGTGGTCCGCCGCCGCGATGCCCAGCGGTACGGCGGCCAGGGCGGTGACGCCGCCGAGGACCACGGTGTCCAGCAGCCGCGCGATCAGCCGCTTGCCGAGCGCCGCGGGGCGGGCCGCGGCCTGACGCCTGGCGGCGGCCTGGAAGACGTCCTCGACCGGCGGCTTCCACGGCGCGACCGGCGGCTCCTGCCCGTCCCCGGGTCGGTGCGCCTGCTGTGCCCAGGACGACTGACCGCCACCGTGACCGCTCGACAACGGCCCGGAGACGGCAGCGGGGGCCGTGACGGGGGCGGGCCCGGTCGTGGGTGCGGGCCCCGGCGCCGGTGCGGTGGCCTGTGACGGGACGGCCGGAGCCGGGGCCGGGGAGACCTGCTGCGGCCCGGACACCGGTGCCGCGGCCGGACTCCCGCTCCCCGCCTGTCCGGAGGCGGTGTGCGCGGCACGGGCGGCGGCGGCCTTCCCGGCCCCGAACCCGGGCCGCCCGGAGGAGGCCGCGCCAGAACCCTGGCGCGGACCGACTGCACGGATGGTCATGGTCCCCTCGTCCGCGGTCGCACCGTCGGAAGGCGCGGCGGATGGAGAGGCTCCGCCGGAACCGCTGTCCGCGCCCTGCGACGTGGCCGTCGGCGGGCGGAACGCGAACGTGTTGCCCGCGGGCGCCGCACCAACATCCGCACCGCCCGTACCCGCGCCCGTGGACGCGCCGCCCGCCGGGTCGGACGCGTGCGCCGCTCTCGGGTCCGCGCCCCAGGAGATCCGGCGGTCCTGGCCGCCGCCGAAGCCGGACTGGCGGGAGCGGTCGGCGCCCCACGCCGAGGCGGGCTCGGGCCGGCTGCCGTGCTGCGAGTCGGCCGGCGAGGGAGACGGGGAGAAGGGGGAGGACGGAGACGGGGAGAGCGAGGGCGAAGGCGGAGAAGACGCTGCTGGTGGTGACGGCGGCGGTGCGTCGACCGGGTCCTCGTCGAAGAAGTGCGGGCCGGTCTCCTCGACGGTGGGCACCGCCGGGGCAGAACCGGAGGACGCGGCACCGGCGGACGCCGACGGGGCGAGCGGTGCGCCGCCGCCCTCCGGCGCCGGACGGCTGGTGCCCGGTACCCAGGAGGCACCGTTCCAGTACCGGACATATCCGGGGATGGACGGGTCCGGGTAGAAGCCTTCGCGCGGCGTGTCGTCGCCGGGGGCCGGGGTTGGGGCGCTCATGTCCGTCGTCCCGTATCTGCTCGCGGGTGGGTCGGGGGAACCACATTTATCAGACGGGTGCGAGCATCAGGGCCCGTCCGGCCGGACCCACCCCTTTCGGGCACCGATGTGCTAGCACGAAAAAACTTCCGCGAACCCGCGTAATGCTCCAAGCCCTCCCCCCTCTCTCCCCTGTGACAGCCCTTCGCGGGCATGTGTACGGGAGTTCACGAGAGAGAGGACCTGCGCCATGGACATCGTGGTGGAGCGCGAAGTGGAACTGCGGCTCATCCTGTCGCCGGAGCGGGACGTCCCGGTGCCGGCCCGGCTCGGCTACCGCACCGACGACCCCTACGCCGTGCACATCACCTTCCACATCAACTCCGGGCAGCCGGTGCACTGGACGTTCGCCCGCGAACTGCTGATCGAGGGCGTGCTCCGGCCGTGCGGGCACGGCGACGTGCGGGTGTGGCCGTCGAAGGCGGAGGGACGCGGCGTCGTCCTGGTGGCGCTGAGCTCGCCCGAAGGGGACGCCCTGCTGGAGGCACCGACGGCGCAGGTGTCGTCGTGGCTGGAGCGGACGCTGCGGGTGGTGCCGCCGGGCAGCGAGAGCGAGCAGCTCGGTCTCGACGACGAGCTGGCCGCGCTGCTCGCCCCGTGAGGGCGTGGGGCGCTGGAGAAGGTCGACGGGTCAGCGGGTCAGCGGGTCAGCGGGTCAGCGGGTCAGCGGGTCAGCGGGTCAGCGGGTCAGCGGGTCAGCGGGTCAGAAGAGCTTGCCCGGGTTCAGGAGGTTCAGCGGGTCGAAGGTCTGTTTGACGGCCCGCTGCATCTCCAGGCCCACCGGGCCGATCTCGCGGGCCAGCCATTCCTTCTTCAGGACGCCGACGCCGTGCTCACCGGTGATGGTGCCGCCGAGTTCCAGGCCGAGGGCCATGATCTCGTCGAAGGACTCGCGGGCGCGGCGCGACTCGTCGGGGTCCTGGGCGTCGAAGCAGACGGTCGGGTGGGTGTTGCCGTCCCCCGCGTGGGCGACGACACCGATGGTGAGCCGGTACTTCTCGGCGATCCGCTCGACGCCGTCGACGAGTTCGCCGAGCCGGGAGCGGGGCACGCACACGTCGTCGATCATCGTGGTGCCCTTGACCGCCTCCAGGGCGACCAGGGACAGGCGCCGGGCGTGGAGCAGCAGTTCGGACTCGGCGGCGTCCTCGGCCGGTACGACCCGGGTGGCACCGGCCGCCTCGCACAGCGCGCCGAGGGCGGCGAGGTCGGCGGCGGGGTCGGCGGTGTCGAACGCGGCGAGCAGCAGGGCCTCGGTGCTCTCCGGCAGCCCCATCCGGGCCATGTCGTTGACGGCCTTGACCGTCGTACGGTCCATGAGCTCGAGGAGCGAGGGGACGTGCCCGCCGGCCATGACGCGGCACACGGCGTCGCAGGCGGCGGCGCCGGAGGCGAACTCGGCGGCCAGCACCAGCTGCTCGGGCGGTTTGGGCCGCAGGGCGAGGGTCGCGCGCACGACGACGCCGAGGGAGCCCTCGGAGCCGACGAACAGGCGGGTGAGGTCGTATCCGGCGACGCCCTTGGCGGTGCGGCGGCCGGTGGACATCAGGCGGCCGTCGGCGAGGACCACGTCGAGGCCGAGCACGTACTCGGCGGTGACGCCGTACTTCACGCAGCACAGCCCGCCGGAGGCGGTGCCGATGTTGCCCCCGATGGTGCACGTCTCCCAGCTGGAGGGGTCGGGCGGGTAGCAGAGGCCGTGTTCGCCGACGGCGCGGGAGAGGGTGGCGTTGACGACGCCGGGTTCGACGACGGCGACCCGGTCGACGGGGTTGATCTCCAGGATGGCGTCCATCCTGGTCAGGGAGAGCACGATGCATCCGTCGGTCGCGTTGGCGGCGCCGGACAGGCCGGTGCGGGCGCCCTGCGGGACCACGGGGACGCGCAGGGCGGTGGCGGTGCGCATGACGTGCTGCACCTGTTCGACCGTGCGGGGCAGGACGACCACCGCCGGGGTGCCGGCCGGGCAGAAACTCGCCATGTCGTTGGCGTAGGAGACCGTGATGCCGGGGTCGGTGAGGACCGCCTCGGGGGGCAGGCCGTCGAGCAACCGGCCGACGAGAGGGCCGGCCGCCACCGTGTCTTCATCGCGTCGCGTTTCGATACGGCTCACGATCACAGCGTGACACCCGGGGCCATCGGTGTGAACCCCACGTACGTCACCCGGCCGTAAGGCGTCGTGAGCCGGGGTGTGGTTCGTCGTATCGGCGGATGGTGTGACGCACAGTGTGCGCCATGGACGACAAGCCGCAGGAGACCGGGGGCGGAAAACCTCAGGAGACCGGGGGCGGGAGACCGCAGGAGACCGGGGGCGGGAACGAGACCCGCGGGCGGGCGGGTCACGGGCGCCGGGTGCGGTGGCGTTCGGCGGCCGCCGGCTGTGCCGTGCTCGGCGGGGTGCTGGTGCTGCTGCCGTGGGGGCACAGGGCGGACGGGCCGCCTGAACCGGCCCTCGGGGCACGGGCGCGGGCGGCGGTGGCCGGCGGGGTGCCGGCGTCACTGCCCGATCTGGAGGTGCTGGTCGAGGAGCGGGAACGGCTGCTGAAGGAACGTCCGAAGGACGCGGAGTCCTGGGCCGTGCTCGGGGCGGCCCTGGTGGAGCAGGGACGGCGGCTGGCGGACCCCGCGCGGTACTCGCGGGCCGAGCGGGCACTGCGCACCTCGCTGAAGGTGCGGCCGCGGGGCAACGCCGGGGCGCTGCGCGCTCTGGCGGCGCTGGCGAACGCGCGCGGTGACCATTCCGCCGCCCTCGGGTGGGGCGAGCGGGCGCTGAAGCTGGAGCCGAAGCGGTGGACGACGTATCCCCCGCTGATCGAGGCGTACGCCGGGCTCGGCGACGGCGAGGCGGCGGGCAGGATGCTGGACCGGCTGAAGGCGTTGCGGTCGGGTCCGGCCGTGATGGCGCGGGCGGCGGCCGTGTACCGGGACAAGGGCTGGCGGGAGGACGCGGCGGCCCAGCTCGCCGACGCCGTCGCGGCGTCGGGGGAACCGGCCGAGCGGGCGTCGTACCTGGAGCGGGCCGGGCAGCTGGCCTGGGAGCGCGGCGACCGGGAGGACGCCCTGCGGCACTTCCAGGAAGCGGTACGGGTCGACCCGGACCAGCGGGCGGCGCAGGCGGGACAGGGCAGGGCACTGGCCTCGCTCGGCCGGAACGCGGAGGCGCTGAGCGCCTACCGGACGGCGCTGGCCCGCCGGCCGCTGCCCGAGTACGCGCTGGAACTGGGCGAGCTGTACGAGTCGCTGGGGCTGCGGCAGGCCGCCCGGGTCCACTACGACCTGCTGCGCTCGCTGGTGCGGAAGGCCGCCGCGCACGGGGCCGACGGGAATCTGGTCCTCGGCCGGTTCGAGGCGGACCACGGGGACCCCCGGGCCGCGGTGCGGCGGCTGCGGACGGCGTGGGAGCGGCGGCCGTCGACGGCGGTGGCCGACGCGCTGGGCTGGGCGCTGCACCGGTCGGGGCGGTCCGGGGAGGCGCTGGAGTTCGCGGTGCGGGCGACGGAGGGGACGCACGGCGGCGGGGTGCGCAGCGCGCTGTACGCCTTCCACCGGGGCATGATCGAGCTCGAGCTGGGGCGAGGGGGGTCCCCCCTGCCCGAGCGAAGCCGAGAGCTCGGGGGAGGGCCCGCGCGGCGGCATCTGCGGGAGGCCCTGAGCATCAACCCGTACTTCTCCCCGCTCCGGGTGCCCGAGGCGAAGGCGGCACTGGAACGGCTGGGCGAACCACCGGTCGAGGACGGGCCGCCGGACTGGTCGTGAGGAGAACCGGCGGGGGGCCGGGCACGAAGTGGTACTCGCTCGTGTCCGGCCCCCGCCGTCACCGGCCCCCCGTCACTCGTCATCCGTCACCCGTCACCCGTCACCCGGTCACAGGTTGCCGCGGCGCTCCTGCTCCCGCTCGATGGCCTCGAAGAGGGCCTTGAAGTTGCCCTTGCCGAAGCCCATGGAGCCGTGCCGCTCGATGATCTCGAAGAACACGGTCGGCCGGTCCTGGACCGGCTTGGTGAAGATCTGCAGCAGGTAGCCGTCCTCGTCCCGGTCGGCGAGGATCTTCAGCTCGCGCAGGGTGTCGAGCGGCACCCGGGTGTCGCCGACCCACTCGCCCAGGGTGTCGTAGTACGAGTCCGGGGTGTCCAGGAACCGCACACCGGCCGCGCGCATCTGGCGGACCGTGTGCACGATGTCGTTGGTGTTGAGCGCGATGTGCTGGACGCCGGCGCCGCCGTAGAACTCCAGGTACTCGTCGATCTGGGACTTCTTCTTGGCGACGGCGGGCTCGTTGATCGGGAACTTGACCTTGAGCGTGCCGTCGGCGACCACCTTCGACATGAGCGCGCTGTACTCGGTGGCGATGTCGTCGCCCACGAACTCCTTCATGTTCGTGAAGCCCATGACCTTGTTGTAGAACGCGACCCACTCGTTCATCCGGCCGAGTTCGACGTTGCCGACGCAGTGGTCGACGGCCTGGAAGGAGCGCCGGGCGGGCGGTTCGACGATCGGCTCGGCGGCGACGAAGCCGGGCTGGTAGGGCCCGTCGTAGCCGGTGCGCTCGACGAGGGTGTGCCGGGTGCTGCCGTAGGTGGCGATCGCGGCGAGGACGACGGTGCCGTGCTCGTCCTTCAGTTCGTACGGCTCGGCGAGCGGACGGGCGCCGTGCTCGACGGCGTAGGCGAACGCGGCGCGCGCGTCCGGGACCTCGATGGCGAGGTCGACGACGCCGTCGCCGTGCGCGGCCACGTGGTCGGCGAGGAAGGTGCCCCACTCGGTGGACGGCTTGATCACCGAGGTGAACACGAAGCGGGCGGAGCCGCTCTCCAGGACGTAGCTCGCGCTCTCGCGGCTGCCGGTCTCCGGTCCGGAGTAGGCGACCAGCGTCATGCCGAAGGCGGTGGAGTAGTAGTGCGCCGCCTGCTTGGCGTTGCCCACGGCGAAGACGACCGCGTCCATTCCCTTGACCGGGAAGGGATCGGCCTGCCGGGCGGTCGTGTCGGGAGTGTGGTGTGTGGTCTGCGTCATAGGTGCAGCGTGGGCCAGCTCTGCAAGGTGCGCAATAGTTCGCGTGTTCACTGGGCATTCTGTCCAGTGGGATGCCGCGATCGGCGGACTGTCTGTACAGGATGACCAGGTGACGTGGTGACCTGGTGACCAGGAGGGGAGGCCGGGGTGGCGATCGACCGGCTGGACGGCCGGATCATCCTGCTCCTCGCGCGGGAGCCGCGGATCGGGGTGCTGGAGATGTCCCGGCGGCTCGGGGTGGCACGGGGGACGGTGCAGGCGCGGCTGGACCGGCTTCAGTCGAACGGAGTCATCCGCGGATTCGGGCCCCAGGTGGATCCGGCGGCCCTCGGCTACCCGGTCACGGCGTTCGCGACGCTGGAGATCCGGCAGGGCCAAGGGGCCGACGTCCGGGCACACTTGGCGACCGTGCCGGAGGTCCTGGAGCTGCACACCACGACCGGCAGCGGGGACATGCTGTGCCGGCTCGTGGCCCGCTCCAACGCCGATCTCCAACGGGTGATCGACCGTGTCGTCGGTTTTGATGGCATCGTCCGGGCCGCCACGGCGATCGTGATGGAGAACCCCGTTCCGCTGCGGATCATCCCGCTGGTGGAGCAGGCCGCACTCCTCGAACCGCCGGGCGGGGATCCGGACGGACCGGACTGACCGGCTGACCGGCTGACCGGACGGGCATGGCCGAGCTGGAGTGAGGGGACGTGAACTTCTGGGAGTACCTGGGCAACCGCTACCAGCAGCTGCTCATCGACACGTACCAGCACGCGAGCGTGGTCTTCCAGTGCATGGTGGCGGCGACCGTGATCGGGGTGCTGATCGGGGTGGCGACGTACCGCAGCGACTGGGCGGGCAGCCTGGCCACGACCGCCACCTCGACCCTGCTGACCATCCCCTCCCTGGCCATGATCGGTCTGCTGATCCCGATCGTGGGGCTCGGGGTGCCGCCGACGGTGATCGCGCTGACGCTGTACGGGCTGCTGCCGATCGTGCGGAACGCGATCGTCGGGCTGCGCGGGGTCGACCCCGCACTGGTGGAGGCGGCCACCGGCATCGGCATGTCGCGCATGGCCCGGCTGGCGCGGGTGGAGCTGCCGCTGGCCTGGCCGCCGATCCTCACCGGCATCCGGGTCTCCACGCAGATGCTGATGGGCATCGCCGCCATCGCCGCGTACGCCTCCGGTCCCGGCCTGGGCAACCTGATCTTCCGCGGGATCGCCTCGCTGGGCAGCAGCAACGCGCTCAACCAGGTGCTCGCGGGCACCCTCCTGATCATCGTCCTGGCGCTGCTGTTCGACGCCGCGTACGTCCTGATCGGGCGGCTGACCATCTCCAGGGGGATCCGTGCCTGAGTCACCGGCTCCGAAGGCGCCCGGCGCACCCGGCGCATCCGGCGACGGGGCCGGCGGACCCGCCGGAACCACCGGAGCCACCATCGAGCTGGAGGCCCTCACCAAGCGGTATCCGGGCAGTGGGCAGCCGGCCGTCGACAACGTCAGCATGGAGATCCGGGCGGGCGAGACCGTCATCCTCGTCGGCCCGTCCGGCTGCGGGAAGTCGACCACGCTGAAGATGATCAACCGGCTGATCGAGCCGAGCGGCGGCCGCATCCGCATCGGCGGCGAGGACGTCACCGACATGGACCCCGTGAAGCTGCGCCGCAAGGTCGGATACGCGATCCAGTCCAGCGGGCTGTTCCCGCACATGACGGTGGCCCAGAACATCGCGCTGGTGCCGAAGATGCTGCGCTGGCCGGCGGCCCGGGTGCGGGCGCGGGTGGAGGAGATGCTGGACCTGGTCGGTCTGGACCCGGGCGAGTTCCACGGCCGCTATCCGCGCCGCCTCTCCGGCGGGCAGCAGCAGCGGGTGGGCGTGGCGCGGGCGCTGGCTGCGGATCCGCCGGTGCTGCTGATGGACGAGCCGTTCGGGGCGGTGGACCCCATCACCCGCGACCACCTCCAGGACGAGCTGATCCGGCTGCAGCACGAACTGCACAAGACGATCGTCTTCGTCACCCACGACTTCGACGAGGCGATCAAGCTGGGCGACCGGATCGCGGTGCTGCGGGAGCGCTCGCACATCGCCCAGTTCGACACCCCGGAGGCGATCCTCACCAACCCGGCGGACGACTTCGTGTCCGGCTTCGTCGGCGCCGGGGCCGCGCTGAAGCGGCTGAACCTCACCCGCGTGGGGGACGTGGAGATCACGGACTATCCGACGGTGACCGTCGACGACCCGCTCCAGGAGATCTTCAACCTGCTCCGCTCCAGCGGCTCCAACGAGATCCTGCTGCTCGACCGGCGCCGCCGCCCCTACAAGTGGCTCCGGCGCGGCGACCTGATGCGGGCCAAGGGCTCGCTGGCCCGCGCGGGCACCCTGGTGCACGACACGGTGACCCGGGACGCGACCCTGCGGGACGCGCTGGAGGCGGTACTGACCGACAGCTCGGGGCGGGTGGCGGTCACCGGGGGGCGCGGCGCGTACGAGGGCGTCGTCGACGTGGAGACGCTGATGAACTCCGTGCACGAACTGCTGGAGGCCGACCGGCTGGAGGCGATGGAGGCCCAGCACGAACTGGAGGGGCGGCGGGCCGTCCGGACGCACGCCGAGCAGGAGGGTGCGGGCGGGGAGGCGGACGCGTGAGCGCCTCTTCGCGGCGGCCGCCCGGCAGGCGCCGGCCCCCGGATGCGCACGAGGCCGCAGGGCCCGCCTTCCGGGACGAGGACGAGGGCGAGGACGAGGGCCGGGACGAGGGCGAGGACGCGGACGCGGACGCGGACGCGGACGCGGACAACGGCGGGCGCGAGGGCGGGGCGACGAGGCGGCCGGCCGGGTCCGCGGCGGCGGACGCCTCCCCGGTGACGTGGCAGAAGCTGACGGTCCTGCCCGTGGTGCTGATCGCCGTCCTGTTCGCGACCTGGCTGTGGTTCACGCAGGCCGACCTGGACGCGCTGTCCCGGAACGCGCTCTCCGGCGGGCAGGTGACCAAGGCACTCCGGCAGCACATCGGACTGACCGTGATCTCGACGTTCTTCGTGCTGGTCATCGCGATTCCGCTGGGCATCCTGCTGACCCGGCCGGCGCTGCGCAAGGCGGCCCCGGCCGCGATGGCGTTCGCCAACACGGGCCAGGCGACGCCCGCGATCGGTCTGCTCGCGCTGCTGGTGATCTGGCTGGGCATCGGCCGCCGGGCCGCCCTCATCGGCATCATCGCCTACGCCGTGCTGCCGGTGCTCTCCAACACCATCGCGGGTCTGCGGGCCAACGACCCGACGCTGCTGGAGGCGGCGCGCGGCATCGGCATGTCCCCGCTGGGCGTGCTGACCCGCGTGGAACTTCCCCTGGCCGTCCCGCTCATCCTCGCCGGGGTGCGTACGGCCCTCGTCCTGAACGTCGGCACCGCCACCCTGGCGACCTTCGGCGGGGGCGGCGGTCTGGGCGTCCTGATCACCACCGGGATCACCAGCCAGCGGATGCCGGTGCTGATGCTGGGCTCGGTCCTCACCGTCTCCCTGGCCCTGCTGGTGGACTGGCTGGCCTCACTGGCCGAACTGCTGCTGCGTCCGCGGGGGCTGGAGGCGGGCGGATGAGGCGGCGCGGATGTCCGCTGCTCGCCGGGGTGCTGCTGGCGGGGGTCGCCTCCTGCGGGCTGACCAGCGGCTCCCCCATGGTCGACGACGTGGAACCGGGGTCGATCGGGCGGGGGAAGCCGCTCGAGGGCGCGACCCTCACCGTCACCTCGAAGGAGTTCACCGAGCAGCTGATCCTGGGCGCGATCATGGGTATCGCCTTCCAGGCGGCGGGCGCCGAGGTCATCGACCGCACCGGCATCCAGGGCTCGGTCGGCTCCCGGGAGGCGGTCGTGAGCGGGGACGCGGACGCCGGGTACGAGTACACCGGCACGGCGTGGATCACGTACCAGGGCAACAGCAAGCCCCTCCCCGACCCGCGCGAGCAGTGGGAGGCGGTGCGCGAGGCCGACCGGAGGAACGGGGTGACCTGGCTGGAGCCGTCGGAGCTGAACAACACCTACGCCCTGGCCATGAACCAGGCCGGCTTCAGGAAGTACGGCACACGGACGCTGTCGGACGTGGCCGCGCTGGCGAAGTCCGATCCGGCGGCGGTGACCCTGTGCGTGGAGGGCGAGTTCGCCAACCGGGCGGACGGGCTGCCGGGCATGGAGAAGGCGTACGGCATGAACATCGCCGCGGGGAACATCACCCAGATGGACACCGGGATCATCTACACCCAGACGGCCGAGGGCGCCTGCACGTACGGCGAGGTCTTCACCACCGACGGACGGATCAAGTCCATGGACCTGGAGGTGATGGAGGACGACAGGAAGTTCTTCCCCAACTACAACGCGGCGCCGACGGTCAACACCGGCACCCTGGAGGAGTGGCCGAGGATCCCCGAGGTCCTCGATCCGGTCACGGCGAAGCTGGACAACGAGGTGGCGCGGACCCTGAACGCCAAGGTGGACGTGGACGGCGAGGACCCCCACCAGGTGGCGCTGGACTGGATGGTGGACGAGGGGTTCGTCAAGGAGGGGTAGGCACCGGCCGGGCAGGTGGGCCGCGTCAGCAGCTCGGGACCTTGCCCGCGCCCTTCTCCAGGTTGACGAGGGCGTCGACGGTGGCCTCGAGGGTGGTGACCGGGATCAGGCGCAGGCCGTCGGGGAGCTCGGCCTGCGCGTCGGCGCACTCGGCCTCGGGCACCAGGAAGACGGTGGCGCCGTCCCGCCGGGCGGCCTGCGTCTTCAGCGGCACGCCGCCCACGGCGCCGACCCTGCCCTCGGCGTCGATCGTCCCCGTACCGGCGATGGTCCGGCCGCCGGTGAGGTCGCCGCCGTTCAGCTTGTCGACGATGCCGAGGGAGAAGAGCAGGCCGGCACTGGGGCCGCCGACGTCGGCGAGCTTCAGGTCGACCTCGACGTCCTTGCCGTCCAGGTCCAGGTGGCCCAGCGCGGCCAGGGTCGCCTCGTCCTGGGACTTGCGCATCTGCTCCTCGTTGTACTGCTCGATCTCCTCGACGTCGTCCCCGCTGGGGTAGACCGAGTCGCGGGGCATGACGGCCCGGTCGGTGCCGAACCAGGCGCCGAGGAGGTCCGGGAGGCTCACCCGGGTGTCGGGAGAGGTCGCCTCGATCGTCGTCATCCGCAGCTGGCCGGTGGTCTCGCGGGTCTTCGCGCCGGAGATGGTGATGACCTGCGTGCCCTTGTTCTCGCCGAGCACGTCGGCCGTCAGCCCCGGCTGCGCCACCGAGAACGGCAGCGGCGCGAACACCGCCGTGGCCAGCAGGGCGACGACGGGAACGGCGCAGACGGCGAGGGCCCGGGGGCGCGTGAGACGAGAGAGCACGGGATCAATCTAACGCGACGCCCCGTGCCCGCCCCGGCCGCCCGCCCCGGGCCCCCGCCCCGGCGTCAGCGCAGTGCCTCCGCGACCTCGCGGGCCGCGTCCATGACCCGGGGGCCGACCCGTTCGGGGACCACGTCGGCCAGCATCACCACGCCGACACTGCCCTCGACGCCGGTGACCCCGAGCAGCGGCGCCGCCGCTCCGCACGCGCCGGCCTCCAGTTCGCCGTGGGTGAGGGTGTATCCGGGGTCGTGGGGCCGTTGCAGGCGGGCCGAGATGATCGCCTTGCCGGCGGCTCCCCGCTCCAGCGGATGCCGGAACCCGGCCCGGTAGGCCACGTGGTAGTCCGTCCATGACGGTTCCACCACGGCGACGGCCAGCGCTTCGGCCCCGTCCACCAGGGTCAGGTGCGCGGTCGCGCCGATGTCCTCCGCCAGCGACCGCAGGGCCGGCATCGCGGCCTCGCGTACGAGCGGATGCACCTGGCGGCCCAGCCGCAGCACTCCGAGCCCGACCCGGGCCCGTCCGCCGAGGTCGCGGCGTATGAGCGCGTGCTGTTCCAGGGTGGCGAGCAACCGGTACACAACGGTCCGGTTCACGCCCAGTTTGTGGGATAGCTCGGTGACGGTCAGACCGTGGTCCGTGTCGGCCAGCAGTTTGAGGACACGCAGTCCCCGGTCGAGCGTCTGAGAGGTCTCCGCGGTCACGACGCCCACTCCTTCGTGGTCAGGTCGGCGGCCCTCTCACGGCGTATGCGTCACCGAGTCCCGTCGGCGACGCGCTTCAGAGGCCGCCGATCGGCCGGCGGCCCGGTGGTGTCCCGGGCGCAGTCGCTTCACGGCTGCGCTCCGCGGCGGCGCTGCCACGGGGCGTGTGCGTAGCGGGACAGTAGCGAGCCGGTTCGGTCAGCGGAAGGCTCCGTCCAGAATCCGGGCACCGACGATCGCGAAGTGGTTCCTTTTGTCCCGCTACGCGCAGGGAGTGAAGGGAACTCACCGCATGCGGGTGGCCCACTCCTGCACCTTGGCGATCCGCTGGCGCAGCTGTCCCGGCGTGGCCTCGGCGGCGGGCGGTCCGCCGCAGACGCGGCGCAGTTCGGTGTGGATGACGCCGTGCGGTTTGCCGCTCTGGTGGACGTAGGCGCCGACCATGTTGTTGAGCTGGCGGCGCAGTTCCATCATCTCCTTGTGGGAGACCACGGGGCGCCGCTCGGCGGGCAGTTCGAGCAGGTCGGCCTCGCCGTCCGGCTTCTTGCGGCTGTGCGCGATCTGCCGGGCCTGCCGCTTCTGCAGCAGCAGCTCCACCTGGTCGGGTTCGAGGAGCCCCGGGATGCCCAGGTAGTCCTGCTCCTCCTCGCTGCCGGGGTGGGCCTGCATGCCGAAGTCGGCACCGTTGTAGGTGACCCGGTCGAAGACGGCGTCGGACTCCAGCGCCTCGAAGGGCAGCATCTCCTCGCCGGTGTCCTCGTCCTGCTCCCGGTTCGCCTCGTCCATCTCCTTCTCGGACTCGGCGTACGGGTCCTCCTCGCCCTCCTTCTTCGGCTTGTCCAGGACGTGGTCGCGCTCGCGCTCCATCTCGTTCGCGAAGCCCAGCAGGTCCGGCACGGTCGGCAGGAACACGGAGGCGGTCTCGCCGCGCCGCCGCGACCGGACGAAACGGCCCACGGCCTGGGCGAAGAACAGCGGGGTGGAGATGGTGGTCGCGTACACGCCGACGGCGAGGCGCGGTACGTCGACGCCCTCGGACACCATGCGGACGGCGACCATCCACCGGTCGTCGCTGCCGCTGAAGTCGTCGATCCGCCGCGAGGCGCCGGTGTCGTCGGACAGGACGACGGTGGCCTTGCTGCCGGTGATCTCGCGGATCAGCTTGGCGTAGGAGCGGGCGGAGTCCTGGTCGGCGGCGATGACGAGGGCACCGGCGTCCGGGACGGACTTCCTGACCTCGGTCAGCCGCTGGTCGGCGGCGCGCAGGACGGACGGCATCCAGTCGCCGCGCGGGTCGAGCGCGGTGCGCCAGGCCTGACTGATCGCGTCCTTGGTCATGGGCTCGCCGAGGCGGGCCGCGACCTCGTCGCCGGCCTTGGTGCGCCAGCGCATGTTGCCGCTGTAGGAGAGGAAGATGACGGGCCGGACGACGCCGTCGGCGAGCGCGGAACCGTACCCGTAGGTGTAGTCGGCGGCCGACCGGCGGATGCCGTCGTCGCCCTCCTCGTACGTCACGAACGGGATGGGGTTGGTGTCGGACCGAAACGGCGTACCGGTGAGCGCGAGCCGGCGGGTGGCCGGCTCGAACGCCTCCAGGCAGGCCTCGCCCCAGGACTTGCTGTCACCGGCGTGGTGGATCTCGTCGAGGATGACGAGGGTCTTGCGCTGCTCGGCGCGGTTGCGGTGCAGCATGGGGCGCACGCCGACACCGGCGTAGGTGACGGCGACGCCGTGGTAGTCCTTGCCGACCGGGCCCGCGCTGTACTCGGGGTCCAGCTTGATCCCGATCCGCGCGGCGGCCTCGGCCCACTGTTTCTTCAGATGCTCGGTGGGCGCGACGACGGTCACCTGCTGCACGACGTGGTGGTGCAGCAGCCAGGAGGCCAGCGTCAGCGCGAAGGTCGTCTTGCCGGCGCCGGGGGTGGCGACCGCCAGGAAGTCGCGCGGCTGCGTCTGGAGGTACCTCTCCATCGCCCCCTGCTGCCAGGCGCGCAACTTGCCGGCGGTGCCCCAGGAGGCACGGCCGGGGAAGGCCGGGGACAGGTGGTGCGAGGCAGAAGCGGCGGTGGTAGTCACGGTCTCCGTCGAGGGGGTAGAGCGGCTCGGCTGTGTGGGACGGCCGGGCCACCCTATCCGCGCTCCGGTCCGGGCAACGCCCGGACCGGGCTGGGGCACTCGAGGGTGGGACCGACGTCACAGTCAGCGCGCGGAACGCGGCAACTGGGACGCGGTCCTGGGGACATCCAGCTCCCCCGGCAGACGTCGAGCACGAACCTCTCCGCCTCGTCCACATAGAAGTCCGCGTCGAGCGGATTCCCGTTCATGCGGAGAAAAACCCAGGTCGCGTCCCAGGCGAGGCGCTTGTTCCCATCGACGAGTACACGGTTGCGGGCCAGGGATTCCATCAGCGCGGCGGCTTTCTGCCACACGTCCGGGCAGGCGTCCTGACCGAACACGCTCGACTGCGGACGTGCCGGCGCCGAATCCAACAGGCCGTAGTCACGCACCGCCTCCTCACCGAGCCGCTTCGCGAGGTCCAGCAGCTCGGGCAACGTGAGGCAATGCGTCAAGCAAGCCTCCGGTTCAGCTCCGCGCTGACGCTCAGCACGTGCTCGGACGCCTCATCGAACAGTCGTGAATGCTCGTTTACGGCTGCGACCACCGCGTCGTGCGCAAAAGCCTGCATGCTGCGCCCCTCGGCAGCAGCACGGTCACGCAGAGCGTCGAGCTCTTCCTCGGCGAAACGCACCTTCAGTCCGACATGCACCCACGGTGCTACTTGGTACCACTCGGTGTCACCGAGGTTTCCGCCCGCAGCCGCGTCGTCACCCACACCCCCGCCAGAGCCACCGCCGCCATCGGCAGGAACACCGCCGCGAAGGCGGCCGGATGGGAGCCGGAGGCTTCGGTGGCCCCGTGGGCGACCGTGCCGCCGCCGAGGGCGGCGAAGGCGGCACCGCCGACGGCCAGCAGGAGGACGTTGGAGAGGCCGTCGGAGATCTGGAGGGCGGCCGAGTTGGTGCCCGCCTCCTCGGGGGCGGAGAGCTGGAGCAGGAGCACGCTGGTGGAGGAGATCACCAGGCCCATCCCGAGGCAGCCGAACGCCCAGGCGACCGCCAGGGTCCAGACGGGGACCGACTCGATCAGCACGCTCGGGGCCGCCGCGACGGCGCCGGCCACCAGGGCCATCCCCAGGGTCGTCAGCCGCTCCCGGTGGGGCTGGATGCGGGGCCGTGACTGGAGCCAGGAGCCCAGCGCCCAGGTGACGCCGCCCGCCGCGAGGGAGAGCCCGGCGAGGGTCGGGCTGAGGCCGCGCTGGGTGACCAGCATCAGCGGGACGAAGGACTCGGCGGCGATGAAGGAGCCCGCGGCGACGCCGCGCAGCAGCACCACCGAGGGCAGGCCGCGCGCCGCGCGGCAGGTGCCGCGCGGGAGCAGGCCCAGCACCGCGGGCACCAGCAGCGCGACACCCGCCGCGCCGGGCAGCAGGGAGAGCCAGCGCAGGTCCTGGGCGGCGTACTGGAGCAGCCCGGCACCGAAGGAGATCGCGAGGGCGAGGCGGATGCGGCGACCGCCGGAGGAGGCCGGTGCGGCGGTGCCGTCGCCCGCCGGGCCGGACGCCAGGCGGCGTATCTGCGGGAGGGCGAGGGCGAGGGGGAGCGTGACGAGGACCGGGATGCCGAGGAACACCCACCGCCAGCCGAGGTGTTCGGTCACCGCTCCGGAGGCGAGGGGGCCGACGACCGAGGGCACCACCCAGCTCGCCGCGAACGCGGCCATGATCGCCGGACGCAGCCGCTGCGGGTAGGCCCGGCTCACGACGACGTACAGCGCGACGATCACCATGCCGCCGCCGAGGCCCTGCACGGCCCGGCCCAGGATGAACGGCCACATCGCGCCCGCCGTGCCGCCCAGCAGGAGCCCGGCGGCGAAGGCGGCGATGCCCGTGGTCAGCGGTGCGAGCGGCCCGCTGCGGTCCGACCACTGGCCGGCGAGGACCATCGCGAACAGGCTGGTGGTGAAGTACGCCGAGAACGCGAACGCGTACAGCGACACCCCGTCCAGCTCGCGCGCCGCGACCGGCATGGCCGTGCCCACCGCCGTCGCCTCGAAGGCGATCAGCAGCACCACGGAGACGATGCCGATGCTCAGCGCCCGGTAAGGGCCGCTCAGTACGCTCTCGCCACCCTCGCCACCCTCGCCACCCTCGCCGCCGGGGACGACGGGGACGACGGGTCCGGGCGGGGCGGTGGGTCCGGGCGGGACGGTGAGCCCGGGCGGGACGTCGGAGGTCTTGGCGACAGTGGTGTCGCGCGGGTTCGGGGCGGCCATGGGCGTCAGAGTAAGGGCCACGGAGCACTTTGACACCTGTCGGGGGTCGGACCGGCACCGGGACCTTGGTCGTACTCCCCCGACCGCCCGTCCCGGCGTTCATGAACGGCGTGTGGCAGTCCCGTTGCGCCGCGCCGGAATACCTTGAGCGCCGCTCCCGCCCCGCCGTACGGTCGGCGTACCGAGTTCGCGGCGGCGAGGTGGCGAAGACCACACCTCGTCTCCGACGCGGCCGTGTGCCCGAGTGGCCCAGGGGTTCGCCTGCAAAGCGAATGACGCGGGTTCGATTCCCGCCACGGCCTCCGGTACGGGCGGGGTGTTCCTGGAGCGCGCTCTCAGAGCACCCCGCCCGCCTCGTCCTGGAACAGCTCCGTCCAGTAGTGCCAGTCGGCGTCGGTCGTGGTGCCCGTCGGGTCGATGGCGGACAGGACCTGGATCATCGTCATGGCCAGCTGGTCGTACGTCCCGCTGGTCAGCGCGTGGCCCGACTCCTCGTCGATGGCGTGCTCGCGGTGCAGCAGCCAGAGGGTGAAGGCGAGGGTCGAGACGTCCGTGTTCAGCGGGTACAGGGCCGAGTCCGGCTCGCTCCAGTTCAGGACCGCGCCGGTGGCACCGTCGACGACCAGGCTGTTGTCCTCGATCAGATGGCCGAGGCGGATCAGCCGGTCGGCGTGGGCGGGCAGGCGGTCGGCCCGGAACGCGCCGGGGCCGTCCTCGCCGTAGTACTCGGCGAGGGTCCGCAGCGGCAGGTCGGTGTCCAGCTGGAACAGGAAGCCGTCCTCGGGCAGGCCCGTCTCGCGCAGGAAGCGGCGGGTCGGCTCGTGCGTCAGCGTCGCGGGGAAGTCGAACTCCTCGAAGCGGACCACACCCCGCCGGCCGAACTCCTGGTCGAGCAGGCGGGCCGGGAGGTCGAGAGCGAGCCCCGAGGCCGTGCCCGGCCCGGCCACCAGGGCCAGCGGGCGGATCAGCGCGGCCATCCGCCACAGCGGCGCCGGCTCGCCGTCCGCCCCCTCCTCGAACACCGCGAGCAGTTGCCGCGAGGCCTCCGCCACCGCCTTGGTGCCCCAGCGGTCCGCGTAGGCGGCGAACTGGCCGCGCAGCCCGGCCAGTTCGTCCGTCGCCGCGGCGAACCGCACCAGGGTCGGCAGCGACGGGGCGAGCGGGCGACGGTCCATCAGGTCGGGGCGGTCGTGGAAGAAGTACGTCGTCGAGACCTCGCCGGTGGCGCCGTCGAGCAGGACCGACTCCGTCTCCAGACCGGCGGGGCCGAGCAGTTGGCCGACGACCAGCTGGTCCCGCAGCTCCGCGGAGAGCTCCTCGACCGGGTCACCGGCCGTGTCGGCGACCGTGCGCAGGCCGCCGTCCTCGCGCAGCTGCGTGAAGCTGAACAGGCCGCTGTCGCAGGGCAGCCCGGGGCCGGTCAGCCAGCGGCGCGTGGACGCGTGCGTGACAAACGGATCGAGGTCGTCCTCGGTCAGGACGATCGCTGCCGCGATACCCGTGGCATGCGTGGCAACGGTGTCGGTCGTGCTCATGGCTCCCCCGTGCGTACGTGCTCAGTCCCGTGTCCCGTGCTTCACCGCTCCGGACGGCACCGTCCGCCCGGGCAGGACGGACCCCCGGCCCTCCGCACCCGGCAGCCGTCCCCCACCACTGGGAACACTACGTGCCACCACTGACAACGCCCCGGAACAGGAGCGGACGAACGGGCGACCGGCCGGGATACGGATACCGACACGGGCGCCCCCCGCCCCACAAGACGCTCGAACGCCCCCTGTGCGTTGCCTGCGCACGCGAATCGAGGTGGATCCGGTCGGCGGACGTCAGTCGGCGGACCTGACCAGCCGGTCGCGGCCGCTGGTCACCACCGCTGCCTGCGGACGGATCGGCAGGCGGTTGACCGGGCGGCCGGTGGCCGCGCGGACGGCGGCGGCGATGGCCGCCGGCGAGGTCACCACCGGCACCGCGCTGACCGCCTTCGCGCCGAACGGCGCGACCACGTCCCGCTCCTCGACCAGCTTCACGATCCGGATGTCGGGCGCGTCCAGGGCGGTCGGCAGGGCGTAGCCGGTGAGGTCGGGGTGCCGGACCAGACCGCGCGGCGTGCGCAGGTTCTCGGTGAGCGCGGCACCCACGCCCTGGGTGACGCCCGCCTCGATCCGGGCGGCCAGCTGGGCCGGGTTCAGCACCCGCCCCACGTCCTGGGCGACGGCCAGTTCCACGACCCGTACGGAGCCGATCTCGATGTCGACGTCGACCACCGCGCGGATCGCGCAGAACGACATCCCGACGAAGGCGTCGCCCTGGCCGGACTCGTCCAGGGGCTCCGTGGGGTGCGGACGGCACTGGGCGGTGGCCCACAGCTCCTTGCCCACCAGCTCCTCGGCGACGGGCGTCGACAGCACCCCGTCGTACGAGGTGATCCGGCCGTCGCTGATCTGGAGCAGTTCGGCGGACATGCCGAACTTGTGGGCCAAGGGCTGGAGGAGCTGGGTGCGGACCATCTTCGCCGCGCGCTCCACCGCGCCGCCCGACACCCAGGTGTGCCGGCCGCGGCTGCCCGCGCCCGCCGGGGGCTGGTCGGTGTCCACGGGCGCCACCCGCACCTCGTCGACGCCGAGGATCTCCTGGACGATCTGCCGGGCCAGCGTGGTGAAGCCCTGGCCGGTCTCGACGGCCGCGCACAGCACCGTCGCCACCCCGTCCTGGACCTTCACGGTGGCCGTGGACACCTCGTCCGCACCCTCGCCGCCGAGCACGTGCACCATGCCCAGGCCGTAGCCCACCCCGCGGCGCACCGCGCCCGGTTCGCCCGCGCCCTCGGGTCCGCCGGGCAGCAGCCACTCGTCCTCGGGGGTGTCCTTGGGCAGCGGCGGCAGCGGATGGTCCCGCACCGCCTCGAGGAGTTCGGCGACCGGGGCCGGGCAGGTCACGGTCTGGCCGGTGGGCAGGACGTCGCCGGTCGCCATGACGTTGCGCAGGCGCAGTTCGGCCGGGTCCAGGCCGAGCTTCTTGGCCAGCTTGTCCATCTGCGCCTCGTAGGCGGCGCACACCTGCAGGGCGCCCTCGCCGCGCACATGGCCGGAGGGCGGGTTGTTGGTGCGGACCGCCCAGCCCTCGATGAGGGCGTTCGGGACGACGTAAGGGCCGCAGGCGAAGGCGACGGCGGCGGCCAGCGCGTCCGAGGACGTGTCGGCGTAGGCGCCCGCGTCGAGCAGGATCTGCGCCTCGACCTTCACCAGCCTGCCCTCGGCGTCGGCGTGGTGACGGTAGCGCAGCAGGGTGGGGTGCCGGTGGGCGTGGCCGAGGAAGGACTCCTCGCGCGTGGCGGTGAGTTTGACCGGGCAGCCGGTCTTCAGCGCCAGCAGGCCGAGCGGCAGCCGGAAGCTCTGGTCCTCGCGGTCGGCGGTCGCGCCGGGAACCCCGGTGACGACGATCTTCACGCGGTCGGGGTCCAGGCCGAACGCGGCGGCGGCCTCGTCCCGGTCGCCGTGCGGGTCGGTGGAGGCCAGGTACAGCTCGACGCCTCCGTCCGGGCGGGGGACGGCGAGTCCGGCCTCGGCGCCGATGGGCGCGGGGTCCTGGCGGCCGATGCGGTACAGGCCGTCGACGACGAGGTCACCGGCCGCGTCCGGGTCGCCGTGGCGCAGCGGGATGTGGCGGATCAGGTTGCCGTCGGGGTGCAGCGGCTCGGCCTCGAAGGCCTGTTCGGGGTCGGTCACCGGGTCGAGCACCTCGTACTCGACGATGACGGCGGCGGCGGCCATCCGCGCGGTGTCCGGGTGGTCGGCGGCGACGGCGGCGATGGCCTCGCCGTGGTGGCGTACGACGTCGGAGGCGAAGACCGGGCGGTCGGACCGGCCGCGTTCGTACACCGGGGTGCCGGGGACGTCCTCGTGGGTGACGACGGCGTGCACGCCGGGCATCTCGCGCGCGTGGGTGGTGTCGATGGACGCGATCCGCGCGTGCGGGTGCGGGGAGCGCAGCACGGCCGCCCACAGCAGGCCCTCGGCCCACAGGTCGGCGGCGTACGGGAAGGTGCCCTCGGTCTTGGCGCGGGTGTCGGCGGCCGGCAGGGAGACACCGAGCCCGCGCGGGGGCGCTTCCGTCCCGGCGGCGTCCTCCGCGGCCTGTGCGGCCTGCACGGTGGCGGCCTCGTTGCTCATGCCTGGTCTCCGTCCCGGCCGTAGGGCCGGTCATGCGGTCCGGGGTCCGTGAAGGCGGCGGGGCCGACGCCGCCGGCGCCCGGTCCTGCCTGGTGCGGGATGCGGAACTCGCCCGTCCCACCGCCGGAGCCGCGGTCCGGGCCCGGGCCCCGGTCCGTGTCCCGGTCCTCGTCCTGGTCGGCCTCGGCGTCCGCGGCGAGTTCCTCGCGTTCGGCGACGACCTCCTGGACGGCGTCCACCACGCCCCGGTAGCCGGAGCAGCGGCACAGGTTGCCGCACAGGGCCTGGCGGGTCTCCAGCGGGGTGGGCGCCGGGTTGCCCTCCAGCAGGTCGTGCACGGTCATCGCCATGCCCGGTACGCAGAAGCCGCACTGGACCGCGCCGCACCGCGCGAGCGCGCGCTGCACGTCCGACGGCCGGCCGTCCTGGGCGAGGCCCTCGACGGTACGGACCTCGTTGCCGGCCGCGGTGACGGCCGGGACCAGGCAGGACGCGACGAGCCGGCCGTCGACCTGCACGTTGCAGGCCCCGCACTCGCCCTGCGAGCAGCCGTCCTTGGCGCCGGCGAGGCCGAGGCGCTCGCGCAGCACGTAGAGCAGCGACTCACCGATCCAGGCGTCGGTGACGGGCCGGTCGGTGCCGTTGACGCGCAGCACGTAGGAGGCGAGGGGGTGGTCGTCGTGCGCGGCACCGGGGAGCGGTTCGTGCCCGGGTGACGTGCCGTCGGGTGCCTCCGGGCCGGTCTCGGTCTCGGTGCCGGTCTCCGTCTCGGCGCCCGGCGCGGGGCCCGCGGGTTCCGGCCCGGCGTCCCCGTCCGGGGCCGCCCCGGCGTGGTCCCTCGCGCCCTCGGGTACTGCTGCGGCCGAGGGGGCTTCCGGGCCCTCCTGGGCGTCGTGCGGGTCCCGGGACCGCTGGGAGTCCCTGGCGGCCTCGTCGGCCTCGTCGGCCTCGTCGGCCTCCGGAGCCTGCCCGTGCCCGTCTGCGGGCCGTGCGGCGCCCTCCGGGCCCGGCTGCGGGTGCTCGCGGAACTCCGGGGCGGACGGCCCGCCGGCCGCCTCCGGGTAGGCCTCGGTGCCGGACCGCCAGTGGGGCTCGGCGGGGTCCGGCTGCGGCACCCCGGTCGACCGGGGCGGGGCGTCGTGCCCCGGGGCGGGCCGCCCGTCGGGCCGCTCCCGGACGGGGTCCGCGGTGTGTTCCCGGCCGTACGCGGGGGCTCCCCGGCCGTGGTCCGCGCGCCAGTCGGTTTCCGGGCCGTCCTGCTCGCGGCCCTGCTCGCGCTCCTGCTCCCGGCCGGGAGCGGAGTCGGGGTGCTCCGGGTCCACGCCCGGCACTCCGGGGCCCCACGGCTGCCCGATGGCCTGCGTGGCCCAGGGCGCGGGGGCGCCGCCCGGGAGGGTGGGGGGCGGGGTGACCTGCGGGGTGGCGCCCCACTGCTCGGCCAGCGCGGAGGTGGTGAACTCGCCGGACTCGTCCGGGAGGTCGCCGCCGGCGACGGGGATCGACCACTGGCCGGTCACGTCGGAACCCGGTGCCTGTGCCGGGTTTCCGGCGCCGGGCGTGTCCTCGAAGTGCCACTGCCCGGAGGCCCCGGGGCCGTACGTGAACCAGTCCTGGCCGCCGTGCTGCTGCGCCGCCCGGGCCCCAGGGTCCTCCCCCGCCTGCCCGGCCTGCGGGTCGTGCCACTGGGCGCCGTCGACGGGGGCGCCCGGCGCTCCGGTGCCCGGCACCGCCCAGCTGCCGGCGGCCGCGGGATCGGTGCCCTCGGTGGTGGCGGGGGTGACGGTGATGGACGGCGGCACATAGCCGTGGCCGGGTGCCGCGAGCGGGCTCTCCATCGAGTCCAGCAGGGCGTCGATGCCCCCCTCGGGGAGCTTCACGAAGGCGGTGGCGCCGTCGTCGTAGTCCCCCTGGGGCAGCGGGTCCCAGCGGCTGCCGCCGCCCTGGGGCGCGCCGGACGTGCCCTCTCCGTACTGGTCGTCGGTCACGACAGCGCCCTCCCCAGTGCTCGTCGGGCCAGTGCGGCGACGGTGCGCCGCAGGTGCAGTACCGCGGGCGGCAGCGACGGGACGGAGCCGTCCTCGTCGGGAACCGGATCGGGGATGCAGGCCGCGGCGACGTACTCCCCGAACGCCTTCAGCGCCTCCGGCACGAGCGCGCGGTTGTTGTCCCAGTCGATGAGCTGGGCGACCCACTGCTCGGCCTCCAGGGGCCGCAGCGCCATCGGCGCTATGGCGCCCACCGCGCAGCGGACACCGCGCCGGGCGGGGTCGAGGACCAGGGCGACGGAGGCGACCGCGCGGCCGGGGCCGGTGCGGCCGGTGGCCTTCAGGAAGACCTGCGGGGCGTGCAGCAGCGGCACCCGCACGTAGCCGATGAGTTCACCGGCGCGCAGCATGTCCATCCCGGCCAGCAGGTGCGACACCGGGATCTCCCGGCGGGCCCCGCCCTGGCCCGCGATGATCAGCGTCGCCTCCAGTGCGGCCAGCACGGGCAGCGCGTCCCCGGTCGGGGCGGCGGAGGCGATGTTGCCGCCCAGGGTGCCCGCGTTGCGGATGTGCGGCGGCCCGGCGGCCCGCGCGGAGGCGGCGAGGGCCGGGATGAGGGCGGCGAAGTCGGGGCGGCCCATACGGGCGTGGGTGAGGCCGGCGCCGAGCAGCGCGTGGCCGTCCTGGTACTGCCAGCCGCGGATCTCGCTGATCCTGCCGAGGCCGACCAGTGCCGTCGGCCTGAGCTGCCCGGAGTTGACGGCGGCCATCAGATCGGTGCCGCCCGCGACGGGCACGGCGGCCGGCACGGCGGTCAGCGCCGCCACGGCCTCGTCCAGCGTCGTGGGCAGCGTCACGGACTGCGCCGCCTGCGGTGCGTGCGTGCTCAAAACCGACTGCCCCTTCCCGCGGCCCCACCTGGCCCCACCTGTTGCAGCCGTACGGTACGACCTGACAGGGCGGACGTGGCAACTCTGGCACATCTTCGCGAGCGCCGAGGACAGGGGTCCACTAGGAGGCGTTCACCCACCTCACAGCCTACTTGGCCCGTTTTCGCACTCCATCGCCCGTGCGCTCGAATGGGAACGGTTCGGTGACCCTTGCGGCCTTTTCGCGCGACCTGTCCGGGATGGGGTGGACTTCCGTGCATGGCCGGTTCCGGACGCGGTACGCTCCACCGGCCCGGTACGCGCTACCGGTTCGGGGGTGTGCCGTCGATGGGGCGGCCCAGGACGCCGGGGCGCCGCTGCCAGGGCAGCGGGCCGGCGGGCGGACGGTAGGCGACGCCGAGGGCGTCGAGTCGCCGGTAGTGGGCGGTCATCCGGCGCTCGAAACCGGTGAAGTCCCGCTGCGCGGGGGCGGGCAGCGTGCTCCAGGCGACCTCGGCGAGGGCCACGAGCCGGGGGAAGACCTGGTAGTCCACCCGCGCCTGGTTCTCGGTCACCTCGGACCAGGCGTTGGCCTGGGTGCCGAGCACCCGCCCGGCCTCCTCGGGCGCCAGGCCCTCCGGTACGGGCTCGAACCGGTAGACGTCCTCCAGGGTGCGCACGTACCCGATCGGCACCGGCTCCCCCGGGCCCGCGTCCTGACGGTGGTCCAGGTACACGTGCTGCTCGGGGCACATGACGACGTCGTGCCCCGAGCGGGCGGCGGCGGCCCCGCCGGCATAACCGCGCCAGGAGGACACGGCTGCGCCCGGGGGCAGGCCGCCCTGGAGGATCTCGTCCCAGCCGATCAGCCGGCGCCCGCGCGCGGCGAGCCAGCCGGCGAAGTGCCCGATGAACCAGGACTGGAGGGCGTCCTCGTCGGCCAGCCCGAGATCGGCGATCCGCTTCTGCGCGACGTCCGAGGCGCGCCACTGGTCCTTCGGACATTCGTCACCGCCGATGTGGACGAACGACGAGAACGACGGGGACGGCGCATACGCGGCGGGACCCGTGGCGTCGGCGGGGAACAGTTCCAGGACTTCCTCGAGAACCCCTTCGTAGAAGCGCAGGGTGGTGTCGGTGGGGGCGAGTACGTTCGGATTGATCCCCCAGGTGTCCCAGACGGTCAGCGAGGAGGTGTCGACGACATCGGTGTTGCCGAGTTCCGGATACGCGGCGATGGCGGCCTGCGAGTGGCCGGGCACGTCGATTTCGGGAACGACGGCGATATGCCGTTCGGCCGCGTAGGCGACGATCTCCCGGATGTCGTCCCGCGTGTAGTGGCCGCCGTGCGGTGTGTCGTCCCACAGGGGCGAGGCGCGGTGGCCGATTTTCGTCCGGGTGCGCCAGGAGCCCACCTCCGTCAGCCGCGGGTACCGCTCGATCTCGATGCGCCAGCCCTGGTCGTCCGTCAGGTGGAAGTGCAGGACGTTGAGTTTGTGCGCGGCCATCAGATCGAGGTAGCGCAGCACGCCTTCCTTGGGCATGAAGTGCCGGGCGACGTCGAGCATGAGCCCGCGCCAGCGGAAGCGGGGGGCGTCCTCGATCGTGACGTGCGGCACGGCCCAGGCCCGGTCGCGGCCGAGCGGAGCGCTGCGGTACGCGTCGGGGCCGAGGAGCTGCCGCAGCGTCTGGGCGCCCCGGAAGACACCGGCCGCGCTGCCGCCCTCGATCAGGACGCCGTTCCCGTCGCTGACGAGGCGGTACTCCTCGGGGCCGAGCGCGGAGTCGAGCCGGAGCCCGATATCACCGCCGTCGGCGTCATCGAGCTCCCGTCCCTCGCGCAACGGCAGGCCGGTGGCCTGCCGGAGCACGGTGCGCAGCCAGTGGCCGACGCCGTCCGTCGCGGTGCCGGCGTGGAGCCGGGAGTGCGCCGTCAGCCGCACCTCACCGGAACCGGCGACGACACTGCGGGGTGCGGGAATCAGGTCCGTCGGTGATGTCACGTCAGTCCTTCACCGCGCCGCCCAGTCCGGAGACCAGGCGCCGCTGTACGAGTACGAAGAAGACCAGCACCGGAATCGTCATCACCGTGGACGCCGCCATCACGCCGCCCCAGTCGGGATCGTCCGGTTTGTAGAAGACCAGCAGGGCCATCGGGAGTGTCGACTGCGAGATGTCGCTGATGATGAAGGACTTGGCGAACAGGAAGTCGTTCCAGGTGGAGATGAAGGAAAACACGCTGGTGGCCACCAGCCCCGGCAGAACGAGCGGGAAAAGGATCTGCCACAGGAACCGCGCGCGGCTCGCGCCGTCGATGTAGGCGGCCTCCTCCAGCGCGTCGGGAACGGCTTTCACGAACCCCCGCAGCATCCAGATCGCGAACGGCAGCGAGAACGCGATGTGCGGCAGGATCAGCGACCACAGCGTGTTCAGCTGACCCGCGTCCCGCATGAGGAAGAACAGCGGGATCGTCAGCGCCTCCACGGGCACCATCTGGGCCACCAGAAACATGATCAGCAGGGTGGTCCGCATACGGAACCGGAATCGCGTCACGGCGGTCGCCGCGAGAAAGGCGATCAGCGCGGAGGCGAGCACCACGGCGACCGCGACGACCACGCTGTTGAGGAAGTACCGGCCGAATTCCTCCTGCCCGAACACGCGTCGGAAGGAATCCAGGGTGGGGGTCAGGGTCCACGGCCGCGGCCGGTCCGACTCGATCTCGCCGGCCGGTTTGAAGGCGCTCAGCACCATCCAGTACAGCGGGAAGGCCACCACCACCGCGACCGCCAGCGCGGTCGCCTCGGCCGCGAGCCGCCACGGACGCCGTACGAACCGGCGCACGGGATTCACCCGGCGCACTCCGTTCCGGCTCACGAGAGTCACAGTTCCTCCCCCTGGCGGCGCAGCAGCCGCAGGTACACCAGCGTGACGGCGAGCAGGATCAGCAGCATCACCACGCCGATCGCGGCGCCGAGGCTGTACTGCGAGGACGCGAACGCCTTCTGGTACGCGTAGACGTTGAGGACCAGGTTCTGGCCGGCGATGCCGCCCCCGCCGGTCATGACGTAGATCTGGGTGAAGACCTTGAAGTCCCAGATCACCGACTGGATGGTGACGACGACCAGGATCGGCCGGAGCATCGGGGCGAGCACCGAGCGCCAGACCCGCCACTGCGAGGCGCCGTCCAGGGCGGCGGCCTCCAGCACCTCGGTGGGCACGGCGCGGATACCGGCGTAGACGGTGACCATCACGAACGGGAAGGAGCACCAGACGACTTCGAGCAGGACGAGGAAGAAGGCGCTGTACCTCCCGTACGTCCAGGAGTGGTCGCCGAGACCGAGTATCCGGTTCACCGGGCCGAAGTCGGCGTCGAAGAGGAGCAGCCACACCGTGGAGCCGGTGACGGCCGGGGTCGCCCAGGCGCCGAGCGCGGCCAGCATCAGCGCGAGCCGGGGCACGGCGCGTACCCGGGTGAGGAGTACGGCGAGCGAGCAGCCCACGGCCAGGGTGGAGACCACGCAGGCCGCCGCGAACAGGACGGTGGTGAGCAGCACCTGCCAGAACTGTTCGTCGGCGACGAGTTCGGTGTAGTTGCCCAGGCCCTGGAAGGTGGTCGGTTCGCCGCCGCTGACCTGCGCCTGGGTGTAGTGGAAGAGCGAGATCAGGCCGAGTTGGTAGACGGGGTAGGCGAGCAGCCCGCCGAGGACGACGAGGGCGGGGGCGAGATAGAGCCAGGGGGTGAGGCCGGCCCTGCGGCCCCGGCCCCCGCCCCTGGGGCTTCGCGGTGGGTGGGGGGCGGTGGCCGTGCGGAGCGCGGGACGCTTGCGCACGGCCACCGTGTCCTGTGCGGCCACGGGGTCAGCCCACCGAGCCGAACGCCTCGTTCATCTTCTTCGCCGCGTCCCCGGCGGCAGCGTCCACGTCCTTCTTGCCGCTGACGACCTCCTGGAACATGGTCGGCAGTACCAGCGAGGCGTCGATCTGCGCCCAGGCGGGCGAGGCCGGCACGAACTTGGTGTCGGCGGCGAGGGTCGCGACGAACGGCTTCAGGAACGGTTCCTTGGCGGCCGCCTGCTGGCGCACGTCCGAGAAGGTCGGCAGGAAGCCCATCGCGTCGAACAGTTCGCCCTGCGCCTTCTTCGAGGCGAGCCGCTGCATCAGGTCGACGGCGAGGGTGCGGTGCGAGGTCGACTTCAGGACGCCGAGGTTGTTCCCGCCCGCGAAGGCGGGGGCGATGGACCCGGACTCCACGCCCGGCAGCGGCACGACGGCGTACTTTCCCTTCACCGTCCCGGCCTCGATCGCCGCGTGGCTGAAGTCGCCGCCGATCGCCATGGCGGCCTTGCCCGAGGCGAAGGCGGTCACCGTGTCGTTGCCGCCCATGCCGGCGCACTTGGCGGCCGGGCAGTTGTCGTCACCGAAGAGGGAGGTGTACGCCTCGATGCCCTTGCGGGCGGCGGGGGTGTCGATCGCGGAGGCGTACGAGCCGCCCTTGCCGGTGGCGAGTTCGCCGCCGTGGGCCCAGATGAAGGGCATCGCGCCGTAGGTGTAGGCGCCGCCGACGGCGATGCCGTACAGGTCCGGCCTCGCGGCGCGGATCTCCTGTGCGGTGGAGATCAGTCCGGCCTGCGAGGCGGGGGGTTCGAGGCCGAGTTCGTCGAAGACGTCGGTGCGGTAGTAGAGGGCGCGCACGCCCACGAAGTACGGCGCCCCGTAGACCTTGCCGTCGACGGTGACCGACTGCCGGGCGGTCGGGTCGGTGTCCTTGGCCTCGTCCCAGTCACCGAACTCCTCGGTGACGTCGGCGAGTCCGCCGTCCTTCACATAGCCGGCGGTGTCCGTGTTGCCGTACTCGACGAGGTCGGGCGCGGACTTCGGGTCGTTGAAGGCGGCCTTGATGCGCTCGGCGCGGGTCTCGACCGGGATGTACTCCACGGTGACCTCGGTGCCGTCGTGCGCCTTCTCGAATCCGGCGACGACGGACTCGACGACCTTTTCCTTGGGTGCGTTGTTCACCTCCTGGAAAAGCCAGACGCGCAGGGTCCCGGTCTTCTCGTCCTTGTCGGAGGAGGAATCCCCGGAAGTCTGGGGCGCGCAGGCGGCGGTGGCGATGACGGCCGCGAGGGCGACCAGGCGGACGGACAGCTTCATGGACTGCTTCCTCCGATGAAGTGTTGCAACATGCGCAACGCTGGTTTCGCTGTGCACAACAACACCGGAGGCTAGGGACTAGGTGAACGAGCCCACAAGAGGTCTCAACCACTCTGTGACCGGCCGACGCACTCCGTGCAACGAGCGGGCAGCACAAAGGCCCCCAGGGCGCCCAAAACGCACCCGGGGGCCGGAGCCCCGCGCGGTTACTTGTCGCCCTTGCCCTTGCCGCCCTTGCCCTTGTCGTCGTCGCCGCCGCTCATGGACTCGTAGATCTCCTTGCACATGGGGCAGACGGGGTACTTCTTCGGGTCACGGCCCGGCACCCACACCTTGCCGCACAGCGCCACGACGGGCGTGCCGTCGAGAGCGCTCGCCATGATCTTGTCCTTCTGGACATAGTGGGCGTAGCGCTCGTGGTCGCCGTCGCCGTGGGAGGTCTGCGGCGTCGGCTCTACGAGGGTCCCCGTACCAGTCCCGCGCTCGGGCTCAAGAGTGCTCATGAAACAAAGGGTACTGAAGCTCACACGCATCAGTTGAGCGAAGGGTCGTCCGGGTACGTGGCCACCATCGCCAGATCTCCCCGCTGGCGGCGCAGCACCTCGCGCCAGAGCCGCTCGGGCACCGGGGAGGAGACGTCGCCGGGTTCCGACTCGACGACGTACCAGGCTCCTTCCACCAGTTCGTCCTCCAACTGGCCGGGGCCCCAGCCCGCGTATCCGGCGAAGATGCGCAGCGAGCCGAGGGCGGCGGCGAGCAGCTCCGGCGGCGCCTCCAGGTCGACCAGTCCGATCGCGCCGTACACCTGGCGCCAGCCCAGCGGCGTGGCCGTGGCGCCCGCCCCGGTCCCGCCGGGGACGACGGCGACGCCGAGGGCCGAGTCCAGCGACACCGGGCCGCCCTGGAAGACGACCCCGGGTTCGCCGGCCAGGTCCGCCCAGCCCTCCAGGATGTCGCCCACACCCACCGGGGTCGGGCGGTTGAGCACGACACCGAGGGAGCCCTCCTCGTCGTGGTCGAGGAGGAGCACGACCGCGCGGTCGAAGTTCGGGTCCGCCAGGGCGGGCGTGGCCACGAGCAGCCGCCCTGTGAGCGAGGACACCTCGGTCATGCAGACATGATCCCGCATCTTTCCCTTCCGTGGGGAGGCAATGGGAGTACGGCGGTGGTCGCGGCCGTCCGGCGCGGGAGCGGCCTGGTGGGACGCCCGTCGGGGCGGGCCCGAGCGGGCCGCCGGAGCCCGGCGGGCGTACGGGAGCACCCCCGGCGCACGGCGTTGCCGGTGACCCCGGGTGTCCGGACGGAAACTGGCCGTGTCGCGGCGGCCCGGGGGCGGGAGCGGGCCGTGCACGGGCTGGTGAACCGGGCGTTACGGGCGACTACCCTTGCCCTTCTGGCCCCTGCCCCCTCCACGGAACGCGAGATTCATGACCGTCAACGGCGCTGAAGACGTACTGCTTGTCCACGGCGGGACCCCGCTGGAGGGGGAGATTCGTGTCCGCGGTGCGAAGAACCTCGTACCGAAGGCCATGGTCGCCGCCCTGCTGGGCAGCGAGCCGAGCCGGCTGGGCAACGTTCCGGACATCCGCGACGTCCGCGTCGTCCGGGGACTGCTCCAGCTGCACGGGGTGACGGTCCGTCCCGGCGACGAGCCCGGTGAACTGGTGCTCGACCCCACGCGGGTGGAGAGCGCCAACGTCGCCGACATCGATGCCCACGCGGGCTCGTCCCGTATCCCGATCCTGTTCTGCGGCCCGCTGCTGCACCGGCTCGGGCACGCGTTCATCCCGGGCCTGGGCGGCTGCGACATCGGCGGCCGGCCGATCGACTTCCACTTCGACGTGCTGCGCCAGTTCGGCGCGACGATCGAGAAGCGGGCGGACGGCCAGTACCTGGAGGCCCCGCAACGGCTGCGCGGTACGAAGATCAAGCTGCCGTACCCCTCCGTCGGCACGACGGAGCAGGTGCTGCTGACGGCGGTCCTCGCGGAGGGCGTCACCGAGCTGTCCAACGCGGCGGTGGAGCCGGAGATCGAGGACCTGATCTGCGTCCTGCAGAAAATGGGCGCGATCATCGCGATGGACACCGACCGGACCATCCGCGTCACCGGTGTGGACAAGCTCGGCGGCTACACCCACCGCGCCCTCCCCGACCGCCTGGAGGCGGCCTCCTGGGCGTCCGCGGCGCTGGCCACCGAGGGCAACATCTACGTCCACGGCGCCCAGCAGCGCTCGATGATGACGTTCCTGAACACCTACCGGAAGGTCGGCGGCGCCTTCGAGATCGACGACGAGGGCATCCGGTTCTGGCACCCGGGCGGCCGGCTCAAGTCGATCGCGCTGGAGACGGACGTCCACCCGGGCTTCCAGACCGACTGGCAGCAGCCGCTGGTGGTCGCCCTGACCCAGGCGACGGGCCTGTCGATCGTCCACGAGACGGTCTACGAGTCCCGGCTCGGCTTCACCTCGGCGCTCAACCAGATGGGCGCCCACATCCAGCTCTACCGCGAGTGCCTGGGCGGCTCCGTCTGCCGCTTCGGCCAGCGCAACTTCCTCCACTCGGCCGTCGTCTCGGGCCCGACCCGGCTCCAGGGCGCCGACCTGGTCATCCCCGACCTGCGCGGCGGCTTCTCCTACCTGATCGCCGCCCTCGCCGCCCAGGGCACGTCCCGCGTCCACGGCATCGGCCTGATCAACCGCGGCTACGAGAACTTCATGGACAAGCTGGGGGAGCTGGGGGCGAAGGTCGAACTGCCCGGCAAGGCACTCGGCTGAGCCCGACCGGCCGCCGGCACCGGCACCACCCGCCCGGCCGGGGGTCCGGGGGTCGTCCCCCGGACAGACACAGCATGGACAAGCTGGGGGAGCTGGGGGCGAAGGCCGAACTGCCCGGCAAGGCACTCGGCTGAGCCCGACCGGCCGCCGGCACCACCCGCCCGGCCGGGGGTCCGGGAGTCGTCCCCCGGACAGACACAGCATGGACAAGCTGGGGGCGAAGGCCGAACTGCCCGGCAAGGCACTCGGCTGACCGGAATCAGTCTTGCCAACTTGCCAAAGGGGCGGCCACCCGATCGGGTGGCCGCCCCTTTGGCGTCGCTGCGCGTCGTACGCCGTCCCGGGACGTACGAACGGCGGGATTACTTGCCCTTGGCGGCTTCCTTGAGCTTCGAGCCCGCGGAGACCTTCACGCTGTAGCCGGCCGGGATCTGGATCGGCTCACCGGTCTGCGGGTTGCGGGCGGTGCGAGCGGCACGGTGGGTGCGCTCGAAGGTCAGGAAACCGGGGATGGTGACCTTCTCGTCCCCCTTGGAGACGATGTCGCCGACCACGTCGGCGAACGCGGCCAGCACGGCGTCGGCGTCCTTGCGGGTCACCTCGGCGCGGTCGGCCAGCGCGGCCACCAGCTCACTGCGGTTCATGTTGTTACTCCCGTGTTCTTCTTGCCGTTGAGGCGTGCCACGCGGCAGGGCCGCACTTGGGGCACGGCCAAGCCGATGCTGCCGGGGTCCTCGGTGAGTCCCCCGGACCCGGGTCCTTACTCGGGCCCGCACGCCCCTGGAGGTGCTGCCCCCTGGACGTGGTCCTGGTGGAGCATCCTGCCTCTACCTGCGGCGGTAAAGCCAATCCGGCACTCGCAGGAGCCGCGATACCACCCAGGAGTCACCCGTGGGAGTCACCCGGGAGGCGCCCACGGCCCGACGACGGTAACGCTGTGTCCACTGCCGGCAGCGGACCGCGGAGGCCGGGGTCCGAGTCACGGCCGCCACCATAAAGGGCGGCCGCATGTCACGGGTTCCACGACGCGCCGATCGCACACCTACCGTGGTGATGGTCACAGCCGAGGCAGGGGCCTAGGCGAGGGTGGCCGGGGCCTCCGTGCTCTTCGCGGCGTCCCGGACCGCGCCGGCGACCGCGCCCGCGACCTTGTCGTTGAACACGCTGGGGATGATGTAGTTCGGGTTCAGCTCGTCCTCGGTGACCACGTCGGCCAGGGCCTTGGCGGCGGCGAGCATCATGCCGGTGTTGACGGTGCGGGACTGGGCGTCCAGCAGGCCGCGGAAGACACCCGGGAAGACCAGCACGTTGTTGATCTGGTTCGGGAAGTCGGAGCGGCCGGTGGCGACCACGGCGGCGGTCCGGCGGGCGACGCCCGGGTCCACCTCGGGGTCGGGGTTCGCGAGCGCGAAGACGATCGCGTCGTCGGCCATCGCGGCGACGTCGTCGCCGTCGAGGACGTTCGGGGCGGAGACGCCGATGAAGACGTCCGCGCCGCGCACGGCCTCCTTCAGCGTGCCGGTCAGGTTCTCCGGGTTGGTGTTGTCGCCGATCCAGCACAGCGGGGAGTCGGCGGGGGCGTCCACCAGGTCCGCGCGGCCCGCGTGCACCACACCGTGGATGTCGGCCACGACGGCGTTCTTCACCCCGGCCGCGATGAGCAGCTTGAGGATGGCCGTGCCGGCCGCGCCGGCGCCGGACATGACGACCCTGATGTTCTCTATCGCCTTGCCGGTGACCCGCAGCGCGTTGGTCAGGGCCGCGAGGACGACGATCGCGGTGCCGTGCTGGTCGTCGTGGAAGACGGGGATGTCGAGGGCCTCGCGCAGGCGGGCCTCGATCTCGAAGCAGCGCGGCGCGGAGATGTCCTCCAGGTTGATGCCGGCGAAGCCCGGGGCGATCGCCTTGACGATCTCGACGATCGCGTCGGTGTCCTGCGTGTCGAGGCACAGCGGCCAGGCGTCGATGCCGGCGAACCGCTTGAACAGGGCGGCCTTGCCCTCCATCACGGGCAGGGCGGCCTTCGGGCCGATGTTGCCCAGTCCCAGCACGGCGGAGCCGTCCGTCACGACCGCAACGGAGTTGCGCTTGATGGTGAGGCGGCGGGCGTCCTCGGGGTTCTCGGCGATGGCCATGCAGACGCGGGCCACACCCGGCGTGTAGACCATGGAGAGGTCGTCACGGTTGCGGATGGGGTGCTTGGACTGCATCTCGATCTTGCCACCGAGGTGCATCAGGAACGTACGGTCCGAGACCTTGCCCAGGCTGACGCCCTCGACGCCGCGGAGCTTCTCCACGATCTCGTCGGCGTGGGAGGTGGAGCTGGCCGCGATGGTGACGTCGATCCGGAGTTTCTCGTGGCCGGACGCGGTGACGTCGAGGCCGGTGACCGTGCCGCCGGAGGACTCCACGGCGGTGGTGAGCTGAGAGACGGAGGTTCCGCTCGCCGGCACCTCCAGCCGGATGGTCATCGAGTAGGAGACGCTGGGCGCCGTTGCCATGGCCGACTTCCTCTGCTTTCACCGTTTAGCTGCTTTGTGCCGTCCGATCGTCGCACCTACCGCCGAGTACGTGGTAGCCGCATCCGATTGTGAACGTTTTGGTCGCACGGAAAGCGGGTAACTGCGAAAATTTCCGGAAAGGCCGTTCCACCATACGAGAAGCCGAGGACCGTTCGTGAGCCTCGCACGTCCGCAAGTCAACGCGAGAGGCCCATGTCACCCGGAAGTGACATGGGCCTCTCGGTTGTTCAGTGACACCGGCCCGCCATGCTCGCCTCGCGGCAAGTGGTCGCTCGTAGCGACGAAGGTTGGGCCCGGGGGCTTGGATCGGGCCGGTGTCACTTGCCAGGCTAACAAACGGATGCCGCAGAACCATTCCCGCGGCCGGATCAATCCCGCAGCAGGTCCGGGACGCCCGCCGTGTCCGGCTCGTCGCGTTCGGCCGAGACGACGGTGAGCTGCTGGGTGGCGCGGGTCAGGGCGACGTACAGGACGCGCAGGCCGGCCGGGGACTCGTCGGCGATCTCGGCCGGGGAGACGACGATCGTCGCGTCGTACTCCAGGCCCTTCGCCTCCAGGCTGCCGAGGGCGACCGCCCGGTCGCCGAGCCCGTCCAGCCAGCGCCGGGCCTCCTCGCGGCGCTGCATGGCGACGACCACACCGACCGTGCCGTCGACCCGCTCCAGCAGCCGGGCCGCCTCCGCGCGCACGGTCTCGGCCAGGGCCGGGCCGGGCCCGGACGGGCCGGCGGTCACGAAGCGCGGTTCGACGCCGGTGGAGCGCACCGCCCTCGGCGCGGTGGACCCGGGCATGGCGAGCGCGAGCACCTTGGCGGCGAGGTCGGCGATCTCGGCCGGGTTGCGGTAGTTCACGGTGAGTTCGAAGCGGCGGCGGGGCCTGCTGCCGAGGGCTTCGTCGCGGGCCTGGGCGGCCTCGTCGGGGTCGGACCAGGACGACTGGGCGGGGTCGCCGACGACCGTCCAGGTGGCGTGCCGGCCACGCCGGCCGACCATGCGCCACTGCATGGGGGTGAGGTCCTGGGCCTCGTCGACGATGACATGGGCGTACTCGGTGCGCTCCTGGGCGAGGCGTTCGGCCCGCTCGCGCCGCGACTCCTCGCGCACCGGCATCAGTTCCTCGAGACCGGTGAGCTGGTCCAGCGGGTCCAGCTCACGCCTGCGCCGGGGGCGGGCGGGGGCACCGAGGACGGCCTGGAGTTCGTCGAGCAGCGCGATGTCGTGCACCGAGCGGCCGTCCCGCCTGAGCGAGCGGGCGACCTTGCGGACCTCGCCCGGGTTGAGGACGCGCCGGGCCCAGCGGCCGAGGCGGCGCTCGTCGGCCATGGCGTCCAGCACGGCGGCCGGGGTCAGCTCGGGCCACCAGGCGTCGAAGAAGGCGAGGAACGCGTCCTCGGTGGTGATGTCGTCGTCGAAGGAGGAGCGCAGTTCGGCGGCCAGCTCCGGGTCGGTGTGCCGGCCGCCCGCGCCGGAGTGCTCCCACAGGGCGTCGAGCAGCAGCCTGCGGGCGCGGGGGCGCAGCAGGTTCACCGGGGCGGTGCCGCCGAGGGCGGTGTGGCGGACGGCCGCCAGCTCGTCGGCGTCCAGTTCGAGCCGCCGGCCGAAGGCGACGACGCGCAGCCGGGCCGGCGTGCCGCCGCTCTCCAGGGCGCCGCGCGCGGCCCTCCGGATCACCCTGAGCATGCGGGAGGAGCCCTTGGCGCGGGCCACCGCCGGGGCGTCGTACAGGGTGGCCTCGGCGCCGTCGACCAGGGAGCCGATGGCACGGATGGCGACCTGGCCCTCCTCGCCGAGGGAGGGCAGGACGCCCTCGGTGTAGGCGACCAGGAGCGGCGTGGGCGAGACGATCAGGATGCCGCCCGCGTACCGGCGCCGGTCCTGGTAGAGCAGGTAGGCCGCGCGGTGCAGGGCGACGGCGGTCTTGCCGGTGCCGGGGCCGCCCTCGACGTAGGTCACGGAGGCGGCGGGGGCGCGGACCACCAGGTCCTGCTCGGCCTGGATGGAGGCGACGATGTCCCGCATGCTGTGCGTCCGGGCCTGGCCGAGCGCGGCCATCAGGGCGCCGTCGCCGATGACGGGCAGTTCCTGTCCGTCCAGGGAGGCCGTCAGTTCGGGGCGCATCAGGTCGTCCTCGACACCGAGGACCCGGCGGCCCTTGGAACGGATGACGCGCCGGCGCACCACCCGGCCCGGGTCGACCGGGGTGGACCGGTAGAACGGGGCGGCGGCGGGCGCCCGCCAGTCGATGACCAGCGGGGTGTAGTCCTCGTCGAGGACGCCGATGCGGCCGATGTGCAGCGTCTCGGCGATGTCGGCGGTGTTGTCGGGGCGGACGGCGCCCTCGGCGGGCTCGACGGCGGTGTAGGCGCCGTCGGGTCCCTTCTTGCCGTCCTTGCCGGGGAGCAGGTCGATCCGGCCGAAGAGGAAGTCCTCGAACTCGTTGTTCAGCCGGTTGAGGTGGACGCCGGCCCGGAAGACCTGGGCGTCCCGTTCGGCGAGTGCGCCGGGCGTGCCGACCTGGCCGCGCCGGGCGGCGTCGTGCATGAGGAACTCGGCCTCGTGGATCTTCTCCTCGAGCCGTCGGTACACCTGGTCGAGGTGTTCCTGTTCGACACCGATCTCCCGGTCGCGAGTGGATTCGCGCATCGGATCCACCGCGGTTTCCTGCTGAGCCTGAGCGGCCACCGGGCCCCCTTCTGACGTGCTGGGCAGCCGTCAACCGTACGCGAAGGGGGCCCGCCAGGCTACGCGTCGACCTCGACGAGCTTCTCGCCGTCGAACGTCACGATCTCGAAGCTGTCGATCTCGTCGGGTTCCAGCGAGGCGCCGCCCTGGACGTGGAGGGGCTGCTTGGCCTTGTCCGTCGTGGCGTCCGGCAGGCCGTAGCCCCACTCCGGGACGGTCCAGGAGGTCGCGGTCTCCCGTTCGCCGTTCTTGCCGACGACGACCAGGGCGCACTTCTCGGGGCCCTTGACGTTGGAGATCCGCGCGGCCAGCCCGGTGCCCCAGTCCTTCTCCTGGAACGCCACGGTCACGGAGACCTTGGTGCCCGGGTCGGTGGCGGTGAGCTTGTCGGGGATCTGCTCGAAGACGTCCTTCGCGGGGTCGGCGGAGAGGGTCTGGCTGGTGTTGCCGCCCTCGCTGCCGCTGTCGCCCCCGCCGTTCGCCGCGACGGCGACGAAGGGGCCGCTGACGATCAGGGCGCCCGCGGCGGCGACCATGTAGAAGTTGCGGCGGCGCTTCTTGGCGCGGCGCTCGGCGACCTCGTCGACCAGCTTCTCCACCACGCGCGGCGCCGGCTTGGCCGACAGCGACTCGCCGAGTGACGGCGTGCCGGTGCCGGGCAGGTCCGCGAGGGCGGCCAGCATCGGTTCCATACCGGCGAGTTCGTCGAGCTGCTGGGCGCACCACTCGCAGCCGGCGAGGTGCGACTCGAACGCGGTCGCCTCGGCATCGTCGAGGATGCCGAGAGCGTAGGCACCGACGGTCTCGTGCTCGTTCGGCACCGGTGATCCCTGCATGGCACCAGACATACCCGTACCGCCCGCTCCGAATCCCCCGTACGCACTCATCACGCCGTCACCCCCCGCTCCTCCAGAGCCAGCTTCATCGAACGCAGGGCGTAGAACACCCGGGAACGGACCGTGCCGCTGGGTATCCCGAGGGTCTCGGCCGCCTCGTTCACGGTACGTCCCTTGAAGTAGGTCTCGACGAGCACCTCCCGGTGGGCAGGGGTCAGGTCGTCGAGTGCGTCCGACAGCGTCATCAGCCACAGCGCCTTGTCGATCTCGTCCTCCGCGGGGATGACCTCCAGCGGCGACGGATCGACCTCCTGCGGCCGGGCCTGCCGGCTGCGGTGGCCGTCGATGACGATGCGCCGGGCGACCGTCACCAGCCAGGGGCGTACCGATCCGGTCGCCCGATTGAGCTGACCGGCGTTCTTCCAGGCACGGATGAGCGTCTCCTGCACGACGTCCTCGGCTCGCTGCCGGTCTCCGGCGACCAGCCGCAGGACGTAGGCGAGCAGAGGCCCGGCGTGCTCTCGATACAGCGCACGCATCAACTCCTCGTCGGGTTCATTCGACGAGGACGAGGACATGCGATGTCGGGCCCTCGCTCCACGTTCATTGGCCACGGCCGCATCCTTGCGCACGCCCACCTCCGGTGTCCCGGGGATCCCCCCGTCGGTCGCTCGACATCGGGTACGGAGACGGTGTGCCGGGTGTTCAACGTGAGGCGGCGTTTTTCTGGGGAGTGAGGCGAAGACCGGGACATGGGAGCACATTCCCCCCGCTTCCTTTTCACATTTCCACCACAAACGAGGGGACGGCCCGGCTGCCCGTGCCGCCCGGAAGACAAACGGCGTGTTAGCGATGTCACACGGCGGCGGAGTTGAGGACGGGTCAGGCGCGGGAGAGGGCGGCGGCCCTGCGGCGGTGGCGGGCCACGCGTTCGCGGTTTCCGCAGACCTCGCTGGAGCACCAGCGCCTGCGGCGGCCCCGTGAGGTGTCCAGGTACACGATCGGACAGTTGTCACCCTCGCACTGCCGCAGGCACGCGCGCGCGAGCGGGTCGGTGAGCAGGTCCACGGCGTCCCGGGCGATCGCCGCGAGCAGCGCGGCGCGGCCGGGCGGTGCCTCCAGCCGCCGTACCAGTGTCCCGTCGTCGCCGGGGACCGCGCGCGGCGCGGGGGGCGCGGCGCGGGCGGTCTCGTTGAGGCGGGCGAGCGCGCGGTCGTAGGCGGCACCGCCGGGCGCCGGGCGGCCGTGCACCAGACGGGCGAGATGGCCGCGCAGTTCGCGGAAGGCGACCGGCCAGGTGCCGTCGGCGTGGGTCAGCGGGGTGCCGGCCGGGACGAGTCCGGAACCGGTGATCCAGGCGCGCAGCACGTCGACGGAGCCGAGCCGTTCGTCGGGATGCGTGGTCGCGAGGAGGTCCAGACAGATCCGCCCGGTGTCGAACCGCAGCTCGTGGGGCGCCGTGACCGTACCCAGTGCCATGTGCCTGTCACCGCCTAGGGTTCACCCCGGTCGCGTGCGGGCCGGGGCGATGCGAGTGAGGGATCCGAGGGACGCGTTCCGGGAATCCGCACCCCCTACAGTGCCCGCCCGCTCCCCCGCCCGGAACCCCTGGCACCCGGCCCGGTCCCGGATCGGACCCCGTCCTGTGCCGGAAGGGACCCCGTCCCGGCCCAGGAAGGGACCCCGTCCCGGTGCCACCCGCATCCCGCATCGGGCTGCGGCCCCGGCACGGGGCCTTCGTCCCACGGCCCGGCGCAGGTCCCGACCGGGGTCCGACCCGGCCCCGGCACAGGACCCCACCGAGGGGGCCACTCCACCCACCGACGCGGGACCCTCCTCCCGGGTCCCCGCCGAGGGCCGGTCCACGTCCCGGTCCAGGACCCGCCCCGTACGCCTCCCCCCGCCTCGTACGCCTCCCCCGGCGCCACGCGCGACCGGTCCGTTCAGGTGTCCCCGTACTTGGCGTCCGCCTGGGGGTCCAGGGCCAGGCGGTAGCCGCGTTTGACGACCGTCTGGATCAGCCTGGGCGCGCCGAGGGCGGTGCGCAGGCGGGCCATCGCGGTCTCCACCGCGTGCTCGTCGCGGCCGGTGCCCGGCAGCGCGCGCAGCAGGTCCGCGCGGGCGACGACCCAGCCGGGGCGGCGGGCCAGTGCCCGCAGCAGCGACATTCCCGCGGGCGGTACGGAACGCAGCTCGCCGTCCACCACGACGGCGTGCCCGCGGATCTCCACCCGATGCCCGGCGACCGGCAGCGAGCGGGCCCGGCCGGGCAGTTCCCGGCAGAGCAGCTGGACGAGGGGGCCGAGCCGGAAGCGTTCCGGCTGGACGGTGTCGATGCCCCGGGCCTGCAGCGGCAGCGCGGTGACCGGGCCGACGCAGGCGGGCAGGACGTCGTGGCCGAGGGCGGCGAGGACGTCGTCGAGCAGGCCGCGCTCCGTGGCGCGGGACAGCAGGGACGCGGCGGCGGGCGCGCTGGTGAAGGTGACCGCGTCCAGGGTCCGGGCGACGGTGGCGTCGAGGAGCCGGTCGAGGGGGGTGATGTCCTCCGGCGGCATCCACCGGTAGACGGGCACCCCCACCACGTCCGCTCCCGCGGCCCGCAGTGACTCCACGAACCCGGGCAGCGGTTCGCCGTGCAGTTGGAGGGCGATCCGCAGTCCGTCGACGCCCTCCTCCAGAAGCCGGTCGAGGACCTCGGCCATCGACTCCGACGCCGGCGACCACTCCTCCGTCAGCCCGGCGGCCCGGATCGCGCCCTTGACCTTCGGTCCACGGGCCAGGATCCGCACCCCGCGCAGCCGCGCCAGCAGATCGTCGCCGAGCCCCCAGCCGTCGGCGGCCTCGACCCAGCCGCGGAAGCCGATCGCCGTCGTGGCGACCGCGATGTCCGGGGCCTGCCCGATGATCTCCTTGGTGGCGGCCAGCAGTTCGCTGTCGTCGGCGAGCGGCACGATCCGCAGCGCGGGGGCGTGCAGGACGGTGGCACCGCGCCGCTGGAGCAGCGCGCCCAGCTCGTCGGCCCGGCGCGCGGCGGTCACCCCCACGGTGAAGCCCGCGAGCGGCCCGTGGTCGGGGGTCTGCTCCATGGTCTGCTCCATGGTCTGCTCCATGGTCTGCTCCGTGGACGGCTCCGTGGGCCGGTCGGGTTTCTGCTGTTCGTCGTGCATGGTTCTCGTCCCGCTCTCGTCCCGCACTCGAGTCGGTGTACTGCGTTTCGGTGTGCTGCGTTTCGGTGTGCTGCCCGAGGCACGGCTCGTCCTCATGCCGGCCGAGCCTGTCAACGGTCCATGACAGGCTCGGTTCGGCTTCATGTCACCAGTGTTACGTCACACCTCGGCATAGCTGAGCTGCGGCTTCTCCTCCGCGACGGCCGTCGTGGCGGCCGGCCGGGCCGGGCGGCGAAGGTATACGGCCCAGGTGACCACCAGGCAGACCGCGTAGAAGGCCAGGAAGGCGACGAACGCGCCGGTGCCGGAGCCGTAGGAGAGGAAGGACTGGCGGAAGGCCAGGTTGATGCCGACTCCGCCGAGCGCGCCCACCGCGCCGATCAGCCCCATGGACGCCCCGGACAGCCGGCGCCCGTGGGCGGCCGCCTCCTCGCCGCTCAGCCCCCGGGCCAGCGCCTTGGCCTGGAAGATGCCCGGGATCATCTTGTACGTCGAGCCGTTGCCCAGGCCGGTGAGCACGAACAGCACCACGAAGGAGACGGTGAACAGCGCCAGCGACTTCTGCATGGAGGCGACGATCAGCACCCCGGTCGCCACGCCCATGCCGACGAAGTTCCACAGCGTGATCCGCGAGCCGCCGTACCGGTCGGCGAGCCATCCGCCCACCGGGCGGATCAGGGAGCCGAGCAGCGGGCCGATGAAGGTGACGTACGCGGCCTCGAGCGGCGTGCGGTCGAACTGGTTCTGCAGCACCTGCCCGAAGGCGAAGCTGTAGCCGATGAACGAACCGAAGGTGCCGATGTAGAGGAAGGACATGATCCAGGTGTGCGCGTCCCGGGCGGCGTCCTTGGCAGCACCGGTGTCGTTGCGCACCGAGGCCAGGTTGTCCATGTACAGCGCGGCGAGCACGGCGGCCACGACGATCAGCGGGATGTAGATGCCGAGCAGCACCCGGGGCCCGCCGCCCGCCCCGATGATCGCGAGGGCGGTGAGCTGGATCACCGGGACGCCGATGTTGCCGCCGCCGGCGTTCAGACCGAGCGCCCAGCCCTTCTTCCGCAGCGGGAAGAAGGCGTTGATGTTGGTCATGGAGGAGGCGAAGTTGCCGCCGCCGATGCCGGCCAGCAGGCCGACCAGCAGGAACGTGGAGAAGGACGTCCCCGGCTCCATCACGGTGAACGCGGCGACCGTGGGGACGAGCAGCAGCGCGGCGGAGACGATCGTCCAGTTGCGGCCGCCGAACACCGCGACGGCGAAGGTGTACGGGACCCGGACCACGGCGCCGACCAGGGTCACCACGGACGTCAGCAGGAACTTGTCGGCCGGGGTCAGCCCGTACTCCGGGCCCATGAAGAGCACCAGCACGGACCACATCGTCCACACCGAGAACCCGATGTGCTCGGACAGCACCGAGAAGAGGAGGTTCCGGCGGGCGATCGGCTCCCCGGTCCGGTTCCAGAACGTCTCGTCCTCGGGATCCCAGTGCTGGATCCAGCGGCCGCCCCTGCTCGGGGGCGGCGTCGGTGCGGGGACCTGGCCAGGGGCTGTCATGACGCCTCCACTGTTCTCCGGGGTGCTGCGGACGGATGCCGCGAGGGCCTGGGGGCCCGGGGCCTGATCCCGAAGGTAGGGAGGGAGCGTTTCCGGCCCGTGGCTGTGGGTGACCGCTGGGGAACGTTGCTCTCACCCCGGGCGCGGGCGGGGTGAGAGGAGTCCGGCACCGGCCGGACACCCCACCGTGAGGTCAGCGCTGCGGAGGCTGCCCGTAGGGGTTGTGCTGGGGGTACGGCGGCTGGGCGGGCTGCCCGTACGGCGGCTGCGGCTGGGCGTAGGGGCCGCCGGGGGCCGGGGGCTGCTGCGGAGTCCCGTACGGGACCGGCGCGGGCGGCGTGCCGTGGGCGGCGGGGGTCTGCTGGGGGTACGGGCCCTGCTGAGCGTACGGGCCCTGCTGGGCGTACGGCGCGGGGGTCGCACCCGGGGCGCCGTACGGGATCCCGCCGTACGAGTTGCCGCCGTACGGGTTCCCGCCGAGCGGATTGCCGTGCCCCGGCGTCTGTCCGCCCGGCGGCAGGTGGCGCACCCGGCCGGTCTCGTCCGTCACCGGGGCGAACCCGGCCGCCCGGAGCCGGTCCCCGAACTTGGCGTTGCGCCTGCGGGTGATGACGAAGCCAATGCCGAAGGCGGCCATCAGGAGGAGCCAGATCACGCCCGCCACGACGAAGTCGGACGACGAGCCCCCGGACCGGTAGGCCAGGATCACGCAGCCGATGGAGAGGCCGAGCGCCCCGTATCCCATGCGCTTCTCGGCGTTCTTGCCGGTGAGGTCGAAGTTGATGCGGGCCTTGAGGAGCTCGAAGGCGTCCGGCACGAGCGGCGGCAGGGAGACGCCGTCACCCGCGTTCGGGTACTGGGCCCAGTTCTGCGCGGCCCGCGCCCTCGCCTGCGGGGAGGGGTCGGGGACGATCAGCATCCTGAGCGAGGCGTTCTGCCCGCCGCCCTGGCGCACGTCGGCGTACTCGTACCCGAACTGCTGGGCGACGAAGGCGAGTCGGGCGAGTTTCTTCACGGATGCCATCGCACTGGTGAGCTCCACCGGCTCCCCGCTCGCCATCAGCCCCAGCATCTTGCGCATCTGCCGCTTGCTCATCCGTTCCCGCTCCCCCTGGTCACACTGTTCACTTCCGCAACAGGGGGCAGTTTCGCACGGGGCGCACCGTCGCGGAAGCGCGGCCGAGGCGCCTGGCGGAGGCTCGATCCTCACCGCAGCGCTCACCGCTCATCGCCCACCCACTTCGAACCACAGCAGCTTCCCGGCCCCGCACCCCAGCACGCTGCCGCCGATGGCCCACCCTCCCCAGGAGTCGGCGTACTCCTGAACGAGGCGCAGTCCACGCCCGGAACCGGCGTCGGCCGGAGCGAGCGGGACGGAGTCCTCGCGGGACCCGCTGAACGGGGCGGGGATGTACGGGTGGCTGTCCCACACGCCGACCCGCAGCCGGCCGTCGCTCAGGCACGTGAGCCGCAGGGAGGACGGCCCCTTGGTGTGCAGGTAGGCGTTGGTGACCAACTCCGACGTCAGCAACTCCACGACGTCGGCGGTGTCCTGCGCACCGTGCCCGTCCAGCGCCGCCCGCACCGTCATGCGTGCGACGCGTACGGCGCGGGGGTCATGGGGCAGGCGAAGGGCGTACGCCCAAGGGCGGGGCGGGACTACGGTGACCATGAACGGCTCCAAAGGAGAAGGGGACTTGAGCTCGCTCAACGGCGACATCGGCGGTGGCAGTGCCGCGGCCACGGTGCGCTTCCGGCATACGGAGCGAGCGGTTGAGCGTTGCGTGACCACCGTAAAGTGAATGGTTAGATAGATCCTACGGAAAGAGATGAATCCATCCACGTTTCACTCGTGCGAGGGAGAGAGACGCCGCATTGCGGCCAGGAAGGACACGCTGTGCCGCCCACCAACAATCCGACGCTGCGGCAACGGAGACTGGGCACCGAACTGCGCAAGCTTCGCGAGCGGGCCGGCCTCACCGCCACTGGCGCGGGCGAGTTGCTCGGCGTCAACCAGGCACGCGTCAGCATGATCGAAACGGGCCGCACGCCTGTCAGCGCCGACCGGGTCCACTGCATGGCGCACACCTACGCCTGCTCCGACCCCGCGCTCGTCGACGCCTTGGCCGCCATGACCGGGCGGCGATCACGGGGCTGGTGGGAGGAGTACCGCGAACACCTGCCCGTAGGCCTCATCGACCTCGCCGAGCTGGAGCACCATGCGGCAGCCCTGCGCGTGGCACTGGTTGTTCACATCCCCGCCCTGCTGCAGACCACCGACCACGCCCGCGCCCTCTTCCGCGAGGCGGTACCGCCCCTGCGGCAGTACGAGATCGAGCACCGCGTGTCCCATCGCATCAAGCGCCAGGCCATTCTTCACCGCGAGGATCCGCCCCCTTACACGGCAGTGATCCACGAGTCCGCCCTTCACATGGGGTACGGCGGCCCCGCAACCGTCCGCTCCCAGCTCCAGCACCTGCTGGACATGAGCGAGCTCGACCACGTCACCATTCGGATCATCCCGTTCGGTAAGGGCTCCTTCCCGGGGACGGGACAGTCCATCGACTATCTGCTGGGAGCCGTCCCGCAGCTCGACACTGTGCAGCTGGACACCCACCACGGGTGCGAATTCCTGGACGCGGAAGCCCAGTTGGACAAGTACCGTTCAGTGCTGGACCGCATGGAGTCGAACGCCCTCAAACCTGCCGAGTCCCGTGACCTGATCCGTCGCATCGCCCGAAACAGCCGAAAGAGCCTCACATGACCGATAGACAATGGTGTAAGTCCACATACAGCCCCGACGCATCCAACTGTGTCGAGATAGCCGCTACCCCAGCCACCGTCCTCGTACGCGATTCGAAGGACACGACCGGCCCGCGCCTCGCCCTCTCCCCCGCCTCCTGGACCGCCTTCCTCACGCACGTCGCGAAGTGACCGTCTCACCTGATTCCGACATCGGTGCGGCGGTTCACCGTGCCGAAAGCATGAGAACTTTGGTAACAAATGTCCTGATAGTACCTATCTGGGCGTCTATGTGACACATGCCCGCCGACTGCTCACGCTTTTCCGCAAGGCACCCAGCTCCGGCCCCCGCAGCGTCGGGACCGCGGAGATCCCCCGCACCATCCGGTGGGACGCAGTCCGGCCGGGGGCGTCGGAACTTGTCCGACGGCCCCCGGGGCGTTCGGTACCGCCATTCCCTGCCCGTACCCGGGCGGGGCCGCCGTCCTGCGACCGGGGCGGGCCGATCAGGTGCGGTACGCGTAATAGGCCGCGTTCGGGTACGACGCGATGATGCTCGCCACCGACCTGCTGTAGGTGTTGGTGGAGTGGTACGTCAGATACGGCACGCCCTGGCTGCGGGACGTGACGATCATGGTGTGGTCCTTCGAGCCGTCCTTGTCGAAGTCGATCTGGAGCACGTC
>NZ_JBHXQZ010000017.1:0-96606 GCF_042717095.1 Streptomyces sp. NPDC058632
CCGCCCTCCTGGGCGGGGGCAAGTGCGTACGACGGGCCGTAGGACCGTCGTACGCGATAGCTTGCTCCGCCAGGAGCCGTGGTGGGGTCACGCTGCTGTCCAGCGGAGGTGGCCACCGGGTCGTTGGTGTTCACCGGCTCGTCTCCGGGTCCTGCTGCTGGATTTCGCGGACGAGTTCCTCGATCCAGTCCATGGCCAGGACGGGGTGGTGCAGGGTCCAGGGCCGGTCGTGCTGCTCGCGTTGCACGATCCAGGTGGTGTCGGGGCCGGACCGGGCGCGGTGGAGGTGTCCGTGCTGGTGCAGGACGGTCAGCCAGGAGTCGACTTCGGCGGGCGTGGCCGGGTGAGTGCGCATCGGATGCTCTCCGCTTCTGCTGTGGCGGGATGTCTCGGAGACATGCGGAGCGGGTGACCGGCCGGGGTGACCGACTCGGTCACCCACTCCGTGGAGGTTCGGTCAGGGCCGGGAGGAAGTGACCGGCTGGCGGTGCTGCTCGCGCAGCTGGGCCATCAGCGCGGTCAGGGTGTCGCTGGACAGCGGGATCTGCTGACCTCGGATCGCCTGGGCGACCACCTTGCGGGTCAGTTTGTCCTCGGCCCTGACCGCCGACCGGGCGATCTTCAGCAGCTCCTCGGTGTCCGGGTCAGGACGCCGGTCACCAGTCGGCTGAGCAGCCCGGTCAGTGACCGGCGGCGAGGTGACCGGCGGGGCAATGACCGCCGCCGGGCTGCCCTGGCCATCACCGACCGGGGCAGCGCCGTCGGGGCGGTCAGCGCCCGTCCGGCCCTTGTCCGCCTGTCCCGGCAGGTCAGGGGCACCGTGCCTCCGGTTGCGGTGGTCGGTGACCGACTGACCGTTGGCCGCCGGGGTCGAGTCCCCGGTCACTGACCGGGTGGCGGTGTCCTCGTCGGTCGGGGACAGCGGCAACCGGTCGGTCAGAGCAGTGACCGACTGACCGGGCTCGACCTGACCGGCCGCTGCCCGCTGCTGACCGGCCCGGTCGGTCCGGGTGACCTCGATGGCGTCACCCCGGTCGGTCTGGCCGAGGTGACCGGGCTCACCGAGGTTCTGCCGGTCAGTGTCCTTGACCGGGCCCCGGGCAATGAGGATGTAGAGGTGGACTGCTCCGGCCAGTGCGAGCGGGGCGATGGTGGAGAGCACCGCGACCACCGCGTCGCCGAGCCGGAGGCTGGTGCCGGCGACCGTGTCCTGGTTGATGCGGACCGCGTGGAGGGCGTTGGCCCAGATGCTGGCGGCGGTGGCCGTGCCGAAGAGGGCCCAGACGTAGAGCCGGGCGCGCAAGTGCGCGTTGCGCAGGACTAGGAGGGCTCGGATGCCGTACGCGATGAACCCGTCGATCACCAGAGGGAACAGGTAGGTAAGGAAGCCTCGGATGTGGATGGCGACGGCCATCTGCTGCAGGGCGTCGTACGACAGCGCGCATCCCGCGCCCCCGAGGGCCACGACAGCCGCGCGGTCCCACCCGGATATGTGCGCCGTCTTCGGCGCGCTTGCGGTGTTCATGCCGCCGTCCCGAAGTCGTCGCGGATCAGGCGCTCGCCGCTGGTCTCGGGGGGCGGGGTGTTCGTGGTGGGCTGGTTCAGGGTTCGATTGCGCTCGGCCCGGCGGATCTCGCGGTATCGCTTCTTGGCGTGCTCCTCGGTGACCTTCAGAAGCCAGGCCAGGCGCTGCTCGCTCACCCCGTGGCGGTAGGCCGCGTACTCGACCGCGCGGCGCTCCGCGTGGGTGAGGTGCACGTCGCGCCCGGCGATGGTGGCATTGACGCGGCTGTAGTCGAGGCGGCTGGCGAGCTTGTCGTGCAGCGGCCCGCGCTCCTCCTCCGTCAGGCCGCCACGGATCCCTTCGGTGTCACCCCCTTCGAGAGCGGCGTCCAGGCAGGTACGGCGGACCGGGCACTGGCCGCACAGCGCCTTGGCCGTGGCGATCTTGGCGGTCTCGTCGGGTTCGGGGAAGAAGACTTCGGGGTCCACCGGGTGGTACTCGGTGCTCTGGCAGATGGCTTCGGCCTGCCAGGTCTGGTCGCCGAGCTGACGGTGGTGGGCGGGGCCGTTCATCGTGCTGGTCATGCGGGGTGCTCCGATCGCTCTCCGCGCGCAGGGGCGTCGGCGGAGAGGTGCGCTGGCGGTAGGCCCCCTCGGACGGCGTTGCGGGGCGCGGTCCGGCGGGGTGGCCTGTGGGGGGTCAGGCGGCGGCGCTGTGGCGTCTGCGGTCGACGGCCTCGAACTCGGCCCGGTCGGTCATCTCCGCGAGTCGAGAGGCGACGCGGTCACCGAGGTACGAGCGCAGGTCCTTGATCGCCAGGTTGGTCGTGATCAGCGTGGGGAGTTCGTAGTTGTACCGCCGGTTGATCAGCCGGTACGTCACTTCCTCGACCCACTCACTGGCCTTGGCCGCGCCGAGGTCGTCGATGATCAGGAGCGGGCAGCGGCAGACGGCCGCCAGCTCCCGCTCGCTGTCGACCCCGGGCCGGGGGCGGAGATCGGCGTAGAGGTCGGCGGCGGTGGTCGCGCGCCAGCGCACGCCGACCCCGCTCTCCACGAGCGCTCGGACCGCGCCGTACGCCTGGTGCGTCTTGCCCGCGCCGACGACTCCGGCCATCAGGAGGCTAGGCCCGGTGGTGACCTGCCGCCGGGCTCCCCGGCTGGGGGCGACGGCCGCCTCGGTGACCTCCGCGACCCAGTCCAGGACCCTCGGGTGGTCGGCGACGGCCGCCTGGTAGCGCGGGGGCATCCCGGCCAGGAGGGCGTCGAGCGGGGAGAATGGCTCGGGGTCGTCGGGGAGCGCGGCGGCGTCGGCCGGGTCGATGTTGCGGGCGGCCAGGATCCGGGCCATGCGCTCCAGGGTGCCTTCGTTGCCGAGGAGCTGCGGTTCGCGGTGGCGGGTGTGCATCACAGCTCCTCGGCGTAGGCGGCGGAAGCGTTGGCCGGGTTGGTCCACGCCTGGTGGGCGGGCACGTTAGGCCGGATTCCCGGCCGCGCCAAACCGCCGGGGCGAACGTTCATCGCCTCGTTGACCATGCTGGTCAGGACGCTCGGGTGCTTGGGGTTGGCGGTGAAATTCGCCAGCCCGGCCCGGATGTGCACCGGAGCGATGCCCTCGTCCAGGAGCTTCTTGATGATCCGACCGAGGTGCCCGATCACGTCGCTCGGGGGGCGCTGGTCGCACCCGGCCACGTACTCGCCGATGAGGTCCTTGGCGGAGATGCCGGCTGCGGGCGCTGTGCGCCCCGTAGGGACAAGAGATCCAGGATCCAAGATCCTAGATCCAGGCGCCGAGCTTTCGGGGAGGCTTCGGGGAAGGGTCGGGGAACCATCGGGGAAAACCCTCTGAGCTGTACTTTTGCCTCCAGTCCGTCCGGGTGCGCTGACGTCTCCGTCGGCGGCCTCCTGTCGGTCTACGGCTGGCCCGTCTGCCTGTTCCGGGACCGTCGGGGCCGGTGAGGCAGGCAGATCGAGGGCTCGGGGTGCCCTCCCCGAGGTCTCGGCGAGTCCTCCGGGAGCCGTGGGCGAGCCCTCCGCCCTCCGGGTGCAGGAGCCCTTGCAGGGTGCGCACCGGTCGGCAGCCTGGTGCTGCGGGCACGAGGGCAGGCGGGACTGGCTCGGCTTGTCGATCTTCTGGTGCTCGGACCAGGTCACGACATGGAGGTAGAGGCGGCCGTCGCATCCGGTGTACCGGCAGATCAGTTCGGCGTTCGCTAGCTGGTGGAGGTCGTCCTCGACGTGGACCGAGGTGTGCTCGGCGCGCAGCGGCCAGAGCAGCCCAGCGATGATCGCGGCGTTGTCCCGGTGGCGACCGTGGTCGTCGGACTGGGTGAGCAGGCCGAAGAAGGTGCGCTCTGCCTCGACGCTCACTTCGGCGAGCGACTCGGAGACGAACGCCTCCGGCTTGATGGTTCGTATCCGCGCCATGTCAGCAGCCCCGACCGGCGGCGACCAGGTCGCTGCGGGTGAGGGTCGCGGCGGCGACGTCGAAGGTGTGCGGCCGAGTCCAGTCCGCCTCCGGCCAGGCTCGCAGGATCCAGCGGGCTGCGACCCTTGCGGTCGTCGGCCCCAGCTCCAGGGGCTCCCCGGCCTCGTCCTTGACGATGGCGTGCGGGTGGGGCCACGCCTCCTTCGGGTCGTTGAGGCTGACCCGGACAGTGGCCGCGCCCGGGATCATGTCTGCGAGCTGGGCGGCGAGGCGGCGCTGGCGGTCGGTATCCGGGCAGGCCGGGGTTCCACTCGGCATGGCGCGCATGCGATACTCCGTTGTTCGTAGGAGTGCGGTGCGGCGGTTCTCGTGCAAAAGCCCCGCCGCCCGCGAGATGTGAATCGGCACTCTTCGGGGTGCCGGCCCGGCGCTTGGGAGTTGGTAGCTCCCGGGCGCCGCTCTCATCCACCCCGGTGGGCGTCATGGCCCCTGTGGGTACATCGCCCCTCCCCTCCTGGCCGGTCCCCGGCCGGTGATCCGCTTGTGCAGGGACCAGAACCGTATGGCGACCGCTGGCACAAGTCCAGCTTCTCCACACCTGCTCCGAACAGGCACGGAACACTGAACTGGACGAACTCCAGGGTAAACGTACACCGCAGTGGCGTCCTTGCGTCAACTGCAATGTCGGCGCGCGAGACGATGCTAGCCATGATCACCACTGGGGTGGATAGGATGGTCGTCATGACGAAGGGTTGGGGATGACCGAGAAGAACGAGCGCACCTTCGCGGAGCTGCTCGACTACCTGTTTCGGGAGGTGCATCCGAAGGGGCGCGGTCCGTACACGTACGCGGAGGTGTCACAGGGGATCCGCGACACCTCGGGCGTGACCATCTCCGCAAGCGCCATCCAGCAGCTCCGCACCGGAACCAACACGAACCCGAAGATGCAGACCATCCGGGCGTTGGCCGGATTCTTCGGGGTGAACCCGGGCTACTTCTTCGACGGGGAAGAGGCCGAACGGCAGCGTGCAGAGATCCAGGTGATTGCCGCCATGCGCGACCAGGGGGTGCGCCGGGTCGCCTTGCGCGCCAACGGGCTCAGCACGTCGAGCCTGCACATGCTGAACACCGTGATCGACCAGGCTCGCCGACTGGAGGGAATGCCGGAGGAGTCGGACGACTCCGGGCTGCTCGACGACGAATGAGTTCAGTGCCGCCCGAACCGCGACACGCGACCCTCCGTCGCGGTCAGACGGCATCGCTTCCGTGGCGGCCTTCCAGCAGCACGATCACTCGGAGGAGGTCGCTGCGCATCGGTCGCAGGGCGACGATGCGGACAGCGACTTCCCGTCCTTGGTGATACGGAATCCTGAGCCGGCGCAGAGCACCGTGGGAGTGCTCGACCATCTCGCGACGATCCCACATCTGTCGCGCGGCTGGCGATCCCGCGAGGATGTCGCGCTCCAGTTGCCGCAGGGCCTCGCTCTTCGGGTGGTGAGCCCGCTCATAGCGGATCTGCCCGAGAAATGGGCGGGCCCAGTCCTGTTCCCAGTTCACGAGATGCTCACGAGCCTCCGGCTCCAGCAAAGCCCATCGCATCTGATTGGCCTGGTAGGCAGCCCACGGAAACCAATCAAGCAGCGGCTCGTTGTAGCTGATCACGTTCCATGCGAGATCCGCGGCGAAGGCGGGAGCGGGGGACTGATTGTCCAGGAACTGCTGGAGCAGCACCTCGTCCACATCTGTTGCCGCGTCCACATCCGGCGTTGAGGCAAGTGCCGGCGGACGACCGACCGCCCTCAGGTACAACGCGCGACGCTCTGCCGGGCTCAGCCTCAGCGCCGACGAGAGCCGATCGAGGAAGTCGGCCGAGTACTTGGCCTCGTTGCCGCGCTCCAGTGCGCCGTACCAACGTTCGCTCACTCCGGTCAGACGAGCCACGTCACGCTGCGTCAGCCCTTTACTCCTGCGTCCTGAGGCTGCCAGGCCCATAATCGCGCGCGGATCCGTGCGGCTCCGCCATGATCGCAGCAGCTCCGGCAGGGACTCACCGTCAGGTTCGTCGCCCTCGACCTGCCCACCCCGAGAGTCCATGGCCCAAAATTAGATCTCATGATGAAGTGACATGCATCACGACACGCCCCGAAACAGCATCAAGAGATCACGAAACGGTCATCCAGCGTAGTCAGACATAACGGGTAGTCGACCGTTCAACCATCTGTGTCGTGCGCCACAGCGACCCGCGATCACGGGCTTCACCCACTGTCGATCAAGGTCGCAGGAATCCTCCAGCCTGGCACTCTTCCATCCTCCTCACAGGAATCGAGTCACCATCCGTAACCGGAACTCATACTTCCGGGAAGCGTGAGTTCCCCCTTCTTCTTGGCATCCTCTTGGCTGTCACTCAGTAGCAAGTTGGTGCACAGCCGAGACCGAGGGGGGATTGCCATGCCCTTGCCAGAAATCGACGAGAGTCGACTGCGCAAATCATGTGAGGAGCAGGTCGATCTCCTGCACCTACCGCATCGCTTCAGCACGCGCGAACTGCGCGAGGCGATAGCCGCCCTTCGCGAGAAACCGATCATCCTGAAACCGTTGAGCACGCTCGGCGCTGTCGAAGCACCCTGTGGCATAAGGATCGAGACGCCGTCCGCCGACCTCCTCTATTACGAGGAAGGCACGTCCGTCCACCACCAGCGACACATTCTCACGCACGAACTGTGCCATGTGTTCTGCGACCACCCCGGAAGCCTGCAGGTCGACGCGGATACGGCACAGGCTCTCGGGGTGAACCCCACGCTGGTGATGCGCATGTCGGGACGCACAAGTTACTCGACGGCCGACGAACGCGAAGCGGAAATGATGGCGACGGTTATCCGCCAGCGCATCTACCGTGAACGCGAATCCCCTTCTCATCAGCCGACGAGGGGATCGGACAGCTGGGACGCGCTTTTCTCCCAGCCCATTAAGAAATCTCGGTTCCGATCACGATGAATTCCGTCTTCCTTGGCATGGCCTGCCTGCTCGCAGCGGCTGCCGCCTACTGGGTCCTCGGTAGAGGGACGCCCCGTCCGACCGGCACATGGGCCATGGGCGCGCTCCTCGGCTCGTTCGCCCTGGCCTTCGCCACCTACGCCCCGCTGTTCGAGAACGCCGTTGAGGGCGTCGTGCCGCACGTCGCCCGGCTGCTGAGCAACTGTGCTTCCCTGGCCGCCGCCACAGCGGTCCTGGCTGTCTCCTTCCAGCTCAACCTGGAACCCGCGGAAGCGCAACGGCGAGTCCGGCTGCGTCTCGTCCTCTTCGCCACGTCCGCCCTCGGCATGACCGTGCTGTTCACGTACGAGCAGATGACGCATCGCTCTCCGCAGGTGTATGCGCTCTACCTGCTGCTTTTCATCTCCTACCTCGGTTTCGCCATCGTCGACTTCCTGGTGCAGGCCGTAAGCCAGTCAAGGTCGACCCGCCGCAGCAGCGTCCGGATAGGTCTGCGCATGGCGGCCGCAGGGTGCGTCTTCGCACTGGTCTACGCGGTGTACAAGCTGACGGTCCTCATCTCCCTGGGCCTGGGCTTCCACCTGGTGTCCGACCATTCGGAGTGTTCGTCGCTCGTGTCTACGTCGTGCGTCTTCAGCGTGACGTCTCCGGCGCTCGCCGTCCTGCTGATCTGCGTCGGTCTCACCCTGCCGGCTGTCGTCTACCCGCTCAGCCAGGCCCGACGTCGCCGCTGGGAGGCACAATCCTTCGAAGCCCTCGGTTCTCTCTGGCAGGACCTGTCCGCCGCGATGCCGAATATCGACCCGGTCTTCGACGAGGCCGCTTCGAACGACTCGGACTTCCTGCTCCAACGTAGGGTCATCGAGATCAACGACGGCATCCTCGCCCTTCGTCCGTACCGGTCCCGCAGGGTGCAGGAGATGGCCCAGGGCACGTTCGACGCTGGAACGGAGGCGGAAGCCGCAGCGGTCGAGGCGGCTGTCGTGAAGGCAGCGCTGGCCGCTTCGAAGGCCGGCCGGTACGCCGACAAGGTTGCCCTGCCGTCGGCGGAGGCAGCCTCCCGCAAGGACCTCCGTGCGGACACGGAGTGGCTCCTCCTGGTGGCCGACGCCTACGCGCACCGGGTTGGGCGTGTCGCCGATGACAGTCAGCCAGAGCCGGTTGGAGCCTGATGGCATGACCGACCCGACTCAAGACCCCCGTTTTCTCCAGGACCCCTACCCCACCTATGCGGCCATGCGGTCCAGGTGCCCGGTGCAGTCCGTGCCCACTGGGTCCGGTGGGCACATCAGCTACCTGGTCACCGGCTACGCGGAAGCGAGGGAAGCTCTCCGCGACGCACGGCTCTCGAAGGACACGGCCGCCTTCTTCGCGGGCAAGGGGTCACGGCGTCGACTACACCCTGCGGTGGCGCACACGATGCTGGCCAGCGACCCGCCCCAGCACACCCGCCTCCGCAAGCTGGTGACCAAAACGTTCACGACCGGGGCCGTCGCGGAGCTGCGTCCGTTCATTGCCCGGGTCACCGACGAGTTGCTGGATCAGTGGCCCGTCGGCGAGCGGTTCGACTTCGTGGCCTGCCTGGCGGTACCGCTGCCAGTCATCGTGATCTGCGAGCTGCTCGGAGTCCCAGAGGGGGACCGACCCGACGTCCAACGCTGGTCAGAAGAACTGTTCGCGGCAGGCAAGTCCGACGTCATCGACGCGGCCTCGCATTCCATGGCTGACTACATGACGAGCCTCATCGCCGCCAAGCGCCTGGACCCTGGTGCTTCTCTTCTTGACCGACTCATCTCGGCGCGCGACGGAGACGACCATCTAAGCGAGGAGGAGCTGGTCTCTCTGGCGGTGCTGTTGCTCGTGGCCGGGCACGAGACCACCACTAACTTCCTCGGAAACGCCGCCCTGGCGCTGCTCCAGCACCGTGCCGAGCTGGATCGCCTTCGGAAGAATCCGGACGATGTCCCAGCCGTGCTGGACGAGCTGCTTCGGTTCGATTCCCCCGTCAGTACAGCAACCTTTCGGTTCACCACGGAGGCCGTCACGCTCGGCTGTACCGATATCCCTGCCGGTGTCCCGGTGCTGGTCGCTCTTGGAGCCGCCAACCGCGACCCAGAGCGGTTCCCGTCGCCGGACCTGCTCGACTTGGACCGAGACGCCGCCGCTCATCTCAGCTTCGGCCATGGCATCCACCGCTGTGTCGGTGCTCCCCTGGCCAAGGCCGAGGTGGAGATCGCCCTCCGAGCGGTACTGACTCGGTTTCCCGGAATCCGGCTTGCCGCGCCAATTGACCAACTGGACTGGCGGCGCACCCGTCTCGTTCGCGGACTGGCAACTCTTCCTGTCCTGGTGTAGCAGGTGGTAAGTACAAGTCATGCTTCTGCGTACTGGGCGAGCAGGATGCTGGCTCGCGCGAGATCGTCTGGAGTGTCCACCGCGACGCCGTCGTCCGTGACAGGCACCATCCGGACAGCGTGGCCGTGCTCGATGAAGCGCAGCATCTCCACTCCTTCTGCGCGCTCCAAGGGCCCCTGCCGAAGTTGCCGGAAGCGCTGGAGAGAATGGCCAGCGAATCCGTAGAGGCCCAGCTGGCGTGTGTACTTCGGCCGCTCCCCCTTCGGATAGGGAATGGGGTGGCGCGAGAACATCAGGGCGTCGCCCTGAGCGGCGACGACGACCTTGACGACGTTGTTGTCCAGGGCTGCGGCGATGTCGACCAGTTCGGTGTAAGCGTTCACGGCCAGCGTGCCCGGAGGCAGGTGCTCCAGAGCTTCCGAGATGGCGTCGATCGCACCGGGTGCGATGAACGGCTCGTCGCCCTGGACGTTGATGTATCCGTCGGCCGGGAGGCGTTCGGCGACCTCCGCGACGCGGTCGGTGCCGGTGAGGTGCTCCCCGGTGCGGATGCAGTCGATGTCAAGTTCGCGGCACGCCGCTTCGATGCGTTCGTCGTCCGTCGCGACGATGGCTCCGTCGAGGCGTTTGGCCTCCAGGCAGCGCTGGTGGACGTGCCAGAGCAGCGGCATGCCGCCGAGGAGGGCCAGTGGTTTGCCGGGGAAGCGGGAGGCACCCCAGCGGCACGGTATGACGGCGATGTGCCGGCGCCGGCGGGCGACGGTCGGTCGGGCTGTGGTGGCGGCCACGGCGTCCTCCTGGTGGTCGGGTTCGCGGGGGTTCAGGTGAGCTGGGCGAGCTTGGCGCGGACGGTGGGTGAGGCGGTGGTCGCGAACGGCCGCCATTGGTAGCCGTCGACCTCCTCCTCCTGCAGTGTCACCGCGTGATCGGCCCCGAGGTGGAAGGCCCAGCGGAAGTCCACGTGGTGGTGGGCCGGCTCGTTCTTCGACGGGTTCGCGTCGATCGCGTGCACGTCAATGTCGAGGGGGATGTCCTCGTGGCCGGCGAGGGGGACGACGGCGCTTGGCGGGATGCCGGCCTCCTCGTGCAGTTCGCGTAGGGCGGCGTCGCGCAGGATCTGGTCGGACGGTTCGTTGTGCCCGCCGGGCGCCAGAAGTTTTCCGGACGCCTTGTGCAGGATGTGGAGCACGTGCCGTTCACCGTTGATGAGGATGGCGCTGCAGGTCACGTGGGCGGGGAAGGTCTTGCGGCTGGTGGGATCGTCCGAGCCCTCGAGCACGGCGAACAGCATCGTCAGGGAGGCGCGCTCGTCCGGGTGGCGGGCGAGGTACGCCTCCGTGACCGCGCGGACGTGTTCGGTGGAGAGTGGCAACGAGGTCACCTTTCGAAGTGGCGAAGCCAGGTTCTGGCGATGGTGTCGCGGTCGGCCGCCGGCATCTCGTGCAGTCCGGGTTGGAATCGCGCGTGGCTGAGCGCGGCGGTGGCGGCGAGTATCTCGGCCTGGACGAGGTGGATGTATGTGCCGACGGCAGCTCCGTGCACGAAGTTGACGGCACCGCCGTCGGCGAGAACGTAGAAGTAGTGGCCTGTGACCTCGTAGCGGGTCAACTGGGGTCCGACGGGGTGTCGTTCGTAGAGGTCGTCGAGGCTGCCGAGTTCGAGTTCGTCCTCGGAGGAGGTCACCGATCCGAGGTATGCGCCGTTGCGCAGGGCGGCGAAATCCTCGTGCCGGAGGGCGAGATTGCCGGTGGCGCACAGGACGAGTTCCGCGTCGCGGACGGCCTCGGTGGTGGACGCGCTGGTGCGGAAGCCAAGGGCGTGCGCCTGTACCCGCTTGACCGCGTCGTTGTCGTACACGGTGACGCGCAGGTCCTGGGCGCGCAGGGTCTGGGCGATCGAGCGGCCGACCTTGCCGAAGCCGATGACGCAGGCGCTGCGACTCGTGAGGATGTCCCCGCGGGCGCGGACGAGGGCGTCGGTGGAGAACACGATGGACCGGCCGACGAGGTGGTCCTCGCAGTCCTTGAGCGGTGAGCGGGCCACGGACACGACGGGGCACGGCAGCGAGCCGAGGGCCGCGTACCGCTGGTGTCCGTTCTCGGTGTCCTCGACGACGCCGAGGATGCGGCCGGAGAACTTCTCCACGAGGGTGTCGAGGCTGGCTGCGAAGTAGCCGCCGATGTCGACCAGGACGATGTCCTGGCCGCCGGCCGTGTCCTCCAGGTAGTGCAGGGCCTGGGTCTCGTCAGTGAACCGCTCCCGGCTCAGGTCGTGGACCGGCAGGGTGCGGCGGACGGTGTCGAGGGTCGGCTGGTGGATCGACCGAGGCTTGGGGAGGACGGCGCCGATCGTGGACACCGCGGCCATGGCGCGCAAGAAGGCGGGGCGTTCCGGGAGCAGGTGGGTGACGACCAGCGTTGTGATCGCCTGCCCGGCGGGGAACTGCGCGGTGATCCTCCGAAAGAAGGCATCCAGCCGTGCCCGCTCGGGGGTTTCCATGAGCACTCCTCTCATGATCCGACGGGGTCGCCTATGCGGCACGGCTGTAGTCCGGCACCGGGGCGGCCAGCGCCTGCATGTGGGCGCGCAGTCCGCTGTGGAGGTCGACGCGCGGCTGCCATCCGAGGACCTCTCCGGCGCGGCCGGGGTCGGCACGCGTGAAGATCACGTCCCCGTTGCGCACGTGGTCCTGGTGGAGCTGGATCTCGCGGCCGGTGAGGCTGTTGGCGATGTTGATCACGTCGAGCAGGGAGGCGTTCGAGCCGCCGCCGACGTTGATGGCACCGTGCGCGTTCGGGACGGTACCGGCGGCGATCGTGGCGGCGACCACGTCGTCGATGTAGGTGAAGTCGCGGCGCTGGTGGCCGTCTCCGTACAGGCGCAGGGGCTGTCCGGTCAGGGCGGCGTACAGGGCACGGTGGGTGAACATGTCGGCACGCTGGCGGGGGCCGTAGACGGTGAAGTACCGCAGGGCGACGACCTTGGGGCCGCCGGGGCGCTCGGCGTATGCGAGGCAGAGCTGCTCCTCGGCCAGCTTGGTCACGGCGTACGGGGAGGCGGGGTTGGGGCGGTCGGTCTCGCGGCTCGCGTCGCCGTCGGTCGGTCCGTAGACGCTGGACGAGGAGGCGACGACCAGTCGGCGGACACCGATCCGGGTGGAGGCGTCGAGGACGCGGTGGGTGGCCAACACGTTGGACGCGAGGTAGTCGCCGAACTGCGGTCCCCAGGAGGGCCGTACCCCGGGGATGCCGGCGAGGTGGAAGACGGTGTCGGCGTCGATCAGGAGCGGTTCGATCGCGCAGTGGAGGAGGTCGGCCGTGACGTGGTGGTATCCCTGGCGGCCCCGCAGCGCGGCGAGGTTGGCGGCGGCCGTCGGGTCGGAGGACGGGTCTCGGCGGTCCACCCCGATCACGGTGGTGCCGGCCTGGACGAGGGCGTGGGCGAGGTAGGAGCCGATGAATCCGGCGGAGCCGGTAACCACGGCCCGTCGGGGGGAAGCGTTGGTCGGGGGCTGCTCGTGCTGTGGCACGGGGATCTCCAGAGGGGTGTCGTCTAAGGGGCTGGTCAGGCGAGCCGGGACAGGACGGTTCTGCCGTGTGCGCTGAGGGCGGTGTCGTTCTCCTGGTGGCCCTTGACCAGGGCTGTGGCCGCCTCGATGGCTCCGAAAGACTCCAAGAGGCGGCGTTCGGTGTCGTTGAGGGAGCGTCCGTAGCCGTCGAAGAAGGCGATGCGCAGGTGGGGTGCGGCCTGCCAGCGTCGGAATTCGAGTCGGGCGAAGTCGCGGACCCGGGCGTCGCGTCGCATGTGTTCGAAGTCGAAGATGCCGAAGGTGTCGCCGAGCAGCCAGTTGCGCGGCTGGTAGTCGAGGTGGCAGATCGCGCTGTCCATCTGGCTGGTGCCCAGGATCACCGCGTGGTGCTTCAGCAGGTTCTCCTCGGCCGCGTCGAGCAGGTCGGCGTGGACGGCCCGGCCGATCCACCCGTGGAACCGCTCGGCGAGCGAAGCGCCGACGGCACCGCTCTGGGGCATGGCCGTGGCCCGGTGCAGCTTGCCCAGCACGTGCCCGGCCTCGTGGTGGGCCAGCTCCTCCTCGGGCGAGCCCGGAGCGAAGGTGTCCGCGCGGTGGCCTGCGAGCGCGGTGAGCAGCAGGGTGCGGGTGGCATCGTCCCGGCCGACCAACTCCGGGGCGTGGCCGCTCAGATGGGTGACCCACGCCCGGTAGGCGTGGAGTTCTCCGGCGTACCGGTCTCGCTCGGCGTGCTGCTTCGCTATGAACTGACGCCCGTCGTCGGCCACCAGGCGTACGACGCGGGGCGGGAGCGCGGGGTCCGCTGCGATGTCGACTGCGCCTAGGAGGAGGTGCGCCAGTTGTATCCGGGGGTCGCGCGAGGTCGCGATCACGGGGTCGGCTCCGGCGTGAGGAGACTGAGGTGCTCGGTGTCGTTGTGCCGGTCGAGCATCCAGCGGTTCTGGCCCAGGCGGTTGCGGTGGTGCTGCCAGCGGGTGATGGAGGCGTGGTTGTGAGTGAATCCGGCGGGCGAGCCGATCGGGATGCCGAGCAGCAGGGTGTGCGCGGTGATCACCGTCTCCCCGTGGGCCGCGAAGACGACGCGCTTGCCCCGGTTCTCCTCGATGAGCTGGCTCAGGTTCCTGCTGGCGCGCTCCAGGAATCCGTTCCAGGTGTCGGAGCCGTTGGCCCAGGGTGTGTCGGGATGGGCGTGCGGCCCGCCGTCGGCGGCCGTCTTCACCGCGTCCCAGGGCCGGCCATCGGCGTCGCCGTGGACCGGGCCGTCGAGTCGGTCGTCGTGGTGCACGGGGATCTGGAGGGTCTGGGCGATGATCTCGCCGGTCTGGACGAGACGGATCCGCGGGCCGGTGTAGATGACGTCGAAGGGCTTCTTCAGGTGCTCGGTGGCCAGGCGGCGTGCGGCCTGTTCGGCCTGGGCATATCCGAGGTTGGTCAGGCCGGTGCAGGTGCGCGGGCCTCCGACGAGGCCGTCGGCGTTGCACTGGGCCTGGCCGTGCCGGACGAAGACGAGTTCGGTGGTGATCATGAGGCTCCTCGGTGGCTGAAACGGAGGGGCAGGCTGTAGCGGTAGCCGTTGCGACCGATATACGGGGCGGTGAGCACGGCGTGCAGGGCCAATGAGCTGTCGAGCTGGTTTCGGTCCGTCGTTCCCAGCCGGGCGTCGTGTCGTAGAGCTGCCTCGTTGTACGCGAGCAGGGCGTTGGTGACGGCTTGGTCCGGGAGCGGCCCGTAGGTCAGGTGGAGCGTCACGATGAGCTTGGCGAGGTCGTAGCCCATCGGGGCCAGGGACAGGTCGTCGGTGTCGACGGCGACGATGTCCCTGCTGGTGACGATGAAGTTCCGGGGGTTGCTGTCCTTGTAGAAGGCGCAGGGCCCTTGGGCCGTCGTTTCCAGCAGGCCGAACATCGCGTGCAGCGCGGCCTTGTTCGGCAGGTAGCCCTGTTCGTGGCGTCGCCGCAGGGCGCGATTCCGGGGGCCGAGGTAGTCGTCGAACCTGGTCCCGTCCCGGAAGTGGTGCGGGGTGTCCAGCGACACGGACCGCAGGTCGCTGGCCCAGGCGGCACCGTGGGCGTGTCCCAGCAGTGCCGCGACGCGCGGGAGGTCGTCCGGGCGTACCGAGCGACCTTCGATCCGTTCGAACGTCAGGCTGTTCGCTCGGACGGTGAGGAGCGCCGGCTGCCGCAGTGGCTTGGCGTGCTCGGTGAGCCACTGATAGTGGCGCACCGCCCCCGCCGCACGCTCCGGTTCCGCGTAGGGCTTGGTGAAGGGCGCGAGGGTCATGCCATCCGCCCATCGTTCGGCTGGGCGACGACGAAGGTGATCCGGGACCGGGTGGTCAGCGGCTCGTCGGGAAGGAACTCGTGCAGGGTCGCCGCCAGGGCACCGGGGTTGCCGTACAAGCCGGGCGCCAGGTCGTACTTGGGGTTGGTGGCCAGGTACTGCGCCGAGTGGTCGTGGCCGTCGAAGGTGAAGACGTGCTCCTCGTCCAGGACGGCGATCACGTCGAGCGAGGAGGCGGCGATGTCGGCCAGGTTGTCGCTGTGGGCTGCGGTGTACAGGCTGTCGTGCTGGGCGGCACGCGGATCGAGACCGGCGCAGGCGACCAGCTGGTCCATCTCCCGATAGCTGTCGAGGCCCTTGGTGACGAGCACGGCCACACCACCGGGGGCGAGGACCCTGGCGATCTGTCCGACGACGTCCTGGGGACGCGGCGAGTGGTAGAGGCAGAACGCCGCGACGACGACATCGCTCGACCTGTCGGGCAGAGGGAGGTCGTGGAAGTCGCCTTCGACGAACTCCACCGTGCTGTCGGGCAGGTCCTTGGCGCGCTCGCGCGCCTGGGCGAGCAAGGAAGGGGCGGCGTCCAGGCCCACGACGCGCTCGGGCCGGAGCTGCTCGGCGATGACGAGGCTGCTCGTGCCGCGACCGCATCCGACGTCGAGCACCACGCCGAGCCGGTCCGGCCGGGCGTGATGGGTCTGCACCAGGCTGACGATGGTCTCGGGCACCGGGTGTCCGGCGGTCTTGGCCCGCATCAGGGCGCTGGTCCGCCCGGCCAGCCGTGAGGCGTGTCCGTACAGCTCCGGCTGCCGGACGGGGTCCAGGAACGGGTTGGACTCGTTCATGCCGCACCCCCTGACCGGGGGCGCTGGCCGGTCAGGACTGCTCGGCGGCGACCCTCCGCAGCCAGCGGCGCGTCTGGCGCCGGTTGGCCAGCAGCACCACATCGGCGCCGGAGCCGAACTCCTCGATCTTCGCCATCACGCGGGGCCGCATCTTGCGCCGGTACGTGGCGACGTACTTGATCACGCCCCAGTGGATGCGGTTGTGCACCCCGTTGCCCTTGTGCCCCGCGCCGTGCCGGATCTGCCGGGAGAAGATCCCGTACAGCGCCGCCACGGTCGACACGTCCATCAGGACCACGGTGTCGCAGGCTTCGAGCCGTACCTGCAGCGTCGAGTTGTAGTTGCCGTCGATCACCCACCGCGGCTGCGCGACCAGCTCGCGCTGCACGTCGGTGAACTTGTCCATGGGCAACGCGTTCCACTCGTCGTCGTAGAACGCGGCGTCCAGGTGTGTCACCGGGGCGTCGAGGATCCTGCCCAGTTCGCGGGCCACGTGGGATTTGCCGCTGCCTCCGCAGCCGACGATGGCGACCTTCTTCATGGTGCTCCAGCGTAGAGAGGTTCGGGTGTCCGGCGGACCCATCCTCCGGGACGCGCCCAGAGGATCCGCGCGCCGTGGTCGATCGAGCGGTCTGCATCAGACAGCTCCCCGCTCGGTCGCGGCGGCCTGGAGGAGGCCGTGCAGGACGGACTCCAGGGTGTTGGCCTGCTTGCACAGGCCGAACAGGCGCAGCCGGTCCACGCAGGCGGCGATCAGGGCGGCGTGCTGCTCGGTGCCGGCGATCTCGCGCAGGTAGGAGAGGCGTTCGAGCACGTCGTCGCCTGAGCGCACGACCAGCTCCTTCGGGACGAACCGGTCGGCGAAGCGGATGTCCGCCGGGGCCAGGGGCAGGCATCCGGCGAGCACGGCCTCGAAGATGCGCTGGGTCATCTGCCCGACCGCGGCGTACCGCTCGGGCAGCATGAGCACCGTGGCCAGGGAGCGGCCGTAGACGTCGGCGGTGTCCTCGAACGGGATCCGGCCCGCGAAGCGGACGTGCGGCCAGCGGCCGGTCTTCGTCCACTTCCCGGCGACCAGGTGCTCGACGCGGACGGCGGCCGGGGCGAAGAAGCGGTCGAAGGGCTCGTCCCGGTCGTACTGGTTGCCCACATAGCCGAGCGCGAGATCCCGAGGCCGCGCCGCGAGGGTGAGGGGATCGGTCTGGGCTAGGAGGTCCTCGGCGACAGGGAAGAGCAGCGAGTGCGCGCCAGGGGTCGGGGTGAGCGCGGCCTCGCAGACGCGCGTGTGGGCCGTGCGGCGCCACACGCTCTCGGCGCGCAGGGTGCGGTCCTTGTCCCAGATGACGGTGGGCGTCCGGTGCCGGGCCGTGTAGTGGTTGATGAGCTGGGCCTGCCTATGGAGGTCGCAGGTGTGCCCCTCGCTGCCGCACACGGTGGTGTTGCGGCCGGGGATCGCCCAGCGCCACTCCAGGAACAGGGCGTCGATGCCGGGCAGGCCGTCGTCGAAGGTGTACGCGCCGCCGAGGTCGTCACCGGCTTCGAGGCGGTCGCGGTCGGGCTGGAGGAAGACGATCTCGTGACCGCGGGCAAGGAGGGCGTCGATGAAGGGACGGCGGTGGCTGCGGCCTCCGTCGGGGGTGTCGGTGACGCCGTTACCGAGGAAGCCCCAGAAGCTGTATCCGATCTTCACTTGGTGATCCACCGCCCTTCGAGGAGCAGGGCGTCGAGGCCGGAGTTGGCGAGGCAGTCCAGGGCCATCTCGGGTGTTCCGCAGATCGGCTTGCCCTTGACGTTGAGGGAGGTGTTGATCAGCACGGGGATGCCGGTCCGGCGGCCGAAGGCGGTCAGCACCGCGTGCATGAACGGGTTCTGTGAGCGGGTGACGGTCTGCAGGCGGGAGGTGTCGTTGGCGTGCACGATGGCTGGCACCCGCTCGCGCGTCAGGTCAGTCACCCCGGAGGCCATGGACATGTACGGGGCCGGCTGGCCGAGGGTGAAGAACTCGGCGGCGCGCTCGGCGGGAACCATGGGGGCGAAGGGCCGGAACGGCTCGCGGAACTTCACGGTGGCGTTGAGCCGCTCGACGACGCCGGGCTCCAGCGGGGAGGCGAGGATCGAGCGGTTGCCCAGGGCGCGCGGCCCGGCTTCAACCCCACCCTGGAAGAGTCCGGCGATCATGCCGTGGGCGAGCTGGTCGGCGAGGAACTCGGCGGTCTCGATGCCGAGGGTCTTCTGGTGGAGGCCGGGCCAGGGGGTCAGGTCGAGGGGCTGGTCCTCGTAGGAGGGGCCGAGGTAACAGTGGCGGGCGATGCCGGCGACCGGGCGAGGGCTGCGCCCATCGACGTGCACGGCGAGGGCGGCCCCGATGGCGGTTCCGGCGTCTCCGGGTGCTGGCGGGACGAACACCTCGTCGAAGATGCCAGCCTCGATGATCTTCCCGATGCTGACGCAGTTCGTGGCGACGCCGCCGCCCACGCACAGCCGCCGGGAGCCGGTGAGCGCACGGGCACGGCGGGCAAGGTGGACCATCACCTGCTCGGTCCGCTCCTGGAGGGCAGCCGCCAGGTCTCGGTGGACGTCGGTGAGCGGCTCGCTCGGGTGCCGCTCGGGGCAGGTCTCGGCGACGAACCGCCGGGACGTCCTCGGGTATCCCGAGGTGAGGGTGCGCGTCGGGAAGTAGCAGGGGTGGATGCGAAAGCCCGTGGCCGTCGTGCGGACGGCCGTAGTGAACAGGTGCCGGAAACGGGCGGGGTCGCCGAGGGCGGCCAGCGCCATGACGGTGCCTTCCTCGTCGCCACGCCTCCAGCCCAGGTGCTCGGTGACGGCGCCGTACACGTACCCGAGGGAGGCCGGGTCGTTGATCGCTTCCATGGGCTGGAGGCGGGGGCGCTGGATGTCGTGGCCGTGGGCGATGGTGGTGGTCTGCCGCTCGCCGAGGCTGTCGACCACGAGTACGGCGGATTCCTCCCAACCGGAGGCGGCGAAGGCTGTGAGCTGGTGGGCTCGGTGGTGCAGGACCGGTGTGACGCGGGCCGAGGGGAACTGACTGCCAAGGACGCGCAGCCGACGCCGGGTCCGCAGGGCCACCTTGGCGAATCCGTGGGCGCGGGCCAGGCTCCGGTCGCGTGTCATCGGTGAGAGCGCCATGCGCAGGGCGGCGGGCGACTCGGCGAGGTAGCGGACGGGCTGGAAGTTGTAGGCGACGCTGTCCACGTCGCTGGCGCTCAGCTTGGCCTGGTCGAGGAGCCATCCCACGGCGCGGGCCGGGTAGAGCTTGGTGTGCTTCTGCTCGGAGAGGCGTTCCTCCTCGACGAAGCCGACGAGTTCACCGTCCACGAGGAGGGCGGCCGACGAATCGTGGGTGTACGAGCACAGACCGAGGACGACGGAGGGGATGCGCTTCATGGCGGCGGTCACCTTGCCCCGGCCGTGGCGGCGCGATTGGTCGAGCGCCGCTCCAGCTCTCCGTACCAGGCGGTGAGGGCCTGGCCGAGGGGCCCGTCGACCGTGTCGGCCGCCCGCCACGCCTGCTCGCGCTTGCCGTCCTTCCACAGCCGGTAGCTGCGCAGCGTCTCGGCCATCGCGTCCCAGCCGGGGTGGCCGGTCACGTCACGGGCCTCGGCCTGGTCGAGCAGGCCGTCGAAGCCGTTCCAGGGTGTTCGCAGGTCGGGCATGATCTCGCTCGCCGGGAGCGAGGTGAGCGTGTCGGCCTGCTCGATGTGCTCGTCGTAGATGTGCAGCGAGCCGATGTGCAGGTGGAACTCGCCGAGTTCCGCGTCGAGCCATCCGGCGACCAGCTCGTGCAGCACGGTGTAGAAGAACACGTCGTACGGCATGCCGATCCATACGTCCTGGCCGCGCATCGTGGTCGCCATGTGCAGGCGGCCGGCGCGCAGGTGGAACCGGAATCCGAGGGTGCAGGGCACGTCCTTGTGCCCTGCGGCGTCCTGGGCCGGGTCGTAGAGCTGGATCAGGGCTCGCCGGGAGTCGGGGTCGGCCTGGAGGATTTCGACGACGCGGGAGAGCTGGTCGACCTTGCCGGCCCAGTTCCGCATCCTGGGGCCGTACGCCCCCAGGAGGACGCCTTCGTCGGCGAACTGCCGCAGCCGGTTGTTGTAGTCGAAGATCCACGGCGCGTCGGATCCGGACAGGTGCCAGACCGTCTCGGCGACGGCGAAGGCCGGATTCACGATGCGGGCGGGCGGGGCGTAGAGCAGGCGGGCACGCGGCTGGGTGAGCAGCAGGTGCACGTCGCGGACTTCGTGGGTGGCCATGCCCCGGGGGCTGATCTTCTCGCCGGACTTGGCCAGCGTGACGGCACCGGAGAACAGCTCGGCGATGCTGTCGGCCGTGAGGGATGTCATCGGGCGGATGCTCCTTCGTCCTTGGGCGACGCAGCGGCGCCCGGGTGGTGGTGGGTGGAGTCGTCGGCCTTCGGGCCGGAGGTGGCGCGGTCGGTGATGAGCCGGGCGACCCGAGCGGCGCTGTCTCCGCGCCACCGGCAGACCGCGTCCAGGGCCGCCCGCGGGATCGGCGTAGGGCCCCCGCGCACGCCGGAGAGCGCTTCGGCGACGTCACCAGTGGCCTCGCACCGGGTCGCCAGTCCGTGACCGGTCAGGCTCAAGGTGCGTTCGCCCGGCGGGCCGATTTCGAGGACCGGGATGCCGAGCAGCGCGGCTTCGATCCCGCACGTCGAGTACGCGCTCGCTACTGCGTCAGCACCAGCGAGGCAGCCTCGGGCTCCGACCCGGGGGTCGGCCACCGCGACGGGCGGCCCGCCGTCCCGCTTCACCAGAGCGGTGAAGGCGTCGGCGCCCTGTGCCGGGTGTGGAGCGATGACGAGCCCCCAGTCGCCGCCCGCCTCGGCAAGCCCGTCCAGGAGGAGGTCCGCGTGGGACTTGAGGTGACCGGGGTTGAAGGGCTGGCATGCCCACACCGCGATCCGGGTCGGCCCACGTCGGCCCCCCGAAGCGAGCAGCTTCTCCAGGTACCGCCGCTGTGCCTGGCGGCTCAGGCCGGCGAGGACGTCGAAGCGGGGCTGCCCGAGTACGTGCACCTCGGCCTCGGGGTGGCGCGCCCACCCTCGCCCCAGGGCGAGGTCCCGCTCGCCCATGACGATGATGTCGCGGCTGTGCAGGGCCGGCCAGGCGACCGATTCCTCCGTCCACGCCCCGTGCTGGACGTGCACCGAGTTCGCTCCGTGCCGCTCGGCGGCGTGCGCGGCCAGCACACCCAGGGGGCTGGTGTCGTTGCTCAGCAGGACGGTGTGCGGCCGAGTGGTCGACAGGATGTCGTCGAGCCAGCTCTCCGCCCGCACCACCGTCCGCCACGACGGCTGGGTGCAGCCGCCGCTGGTCTCCAAGAGCACGGACAAGAGCCTTACGAGACGGGCAAGTTGGACGCCGTGGCCTCCCACCTGGACGACGTGCTCGTCGTCGGGACGGTGGAGGCCCTCGGCGGTGCCGGAGACGGTGAAGAGGTCGCTCGGGGCCGAGCGCAGCTCGATACCCGTTGCCGATTCCGCGCTGCACCGCTCGGCGGCATCAGTGGCGAGATCGAGCAGGAGGCTCCTCTGCCCGCCGCGCGCCAGTTCGGCGAGAACCGGGGTCAGCGTGGCCTCGTGGCGGGAGGTCCACGACAGCGCCAGAACGTCCTGCCGTCCGAGGTCCGAGGGGAGCGGACTCGGCTCCGTGTTAGCCGTACTCGTCCGGGCGCGGTTCCGGAGCTGGGCGGAGCGGGCCGGGTTGTGCGGTGCCGCAGCACCGAGCACGTACGCGACGCCGGACCACGTCACGGTGTAGGCCAGGTACTCACGCGAGTTGCTCGAACGCAGTCCCACGAGTCCTTCGTACGGGGCCAGGGTCAGGGGCCCTGGGGCGGAGGCGAACGGTGCCCAGGAGTTCAGGGCCAGGAGCTTGCGCACGATCTCGGCGACGAAGCGTCGTACGGGGACGTGCTGGACGTGGAGCCAGTCGGCTCCGCCCGGGGTGACGGCCAGCTTGGCGCTGTAGCGGTCGACGGCCTCCATGACGTCTTCGACGCCGGAGCGCAGTAACTGCTTGTCGACGGTCGTCGCTTCCAGGTCCGTGGTGTGAATGTGGTCGGTCCGCGCGTGCGCCAGGGCGCCGGTTCCGACGAGAGTCCACGTCGGCTTCCCGGCGTTGGAGGAGCGGACCAGGCCGAGGCCACCAGTCGTGCGGGGGCTCACACCGTGCTCCCCTCGACGAGCTGCTTGGCGGGGAGGAGGCTCAGCAGTTCCCTGGGGGACGAGGCCCTCTCGGGGTCGGGAGCCGTCGGCTGCCCGTAGCCCCATCCAGCGTGTACATAGGGGACGCCGGCGCGTGCGGCCGACTCCTGGTCGACCGCCATGTCACCCACGTAGACGGCGGAGGCGGGGTCGACTCCCAGGTCGACCAGCGCCAGGAGGAGCGGGTCCGGGGCCGGCTTCGTCCGGCCCGCTCCGGCGGGCGTGCGAATGGTCGCGAAGGGACACCCGAGGCGCGCGAGGAGCGGGGCCGCCCGGTCGACGTGCTTGGACGTCACGACGCCCAGCCTCCAGTCGGCGGCCACGAAGGCGTGGAGCGTCTCGACGATGCCGGCGAACTCCTCCGCGAGGTGCGCGGTGGCCACGGACTCCGCCTCGTACGTCCTGCGGACAGCCTCGGCATCGGTCACGCCCAGTCGCTGCATGATGTCCCCGAACTCGCGACCCAGGTGGCGCTCGTAGTCACGGAAGGGGAGCACGACGCCATGGATCTCCTGGACCCTCTGCCACGCCTTCCGCATCACGGGACGCGTGTCGAGCAGGACGCCGTCGAGGTCGAGGAGAAGAGCGCGCGACCTGTGGTCGCTCGGCGCGGCCGGAGCCGGTGGCGATTCGTGAGTGGGAACGGTCATGATCATCCTCTCGTCAGGGGTGGCTGTTGCGCCTCAGAGGGCCGAGGCCGGTTCGAGTTCCAACTCGGGGTACCGGGCCGGGCCAATCAGGCCGCGTCCGGCGGGTCGTCAGTCGAAGGCGAGACCGATCCGTTCGGCGCGGCCGGCAGGCACGAGAGCCGGTGAAAGCGCGAGAGGTTGAAGCCACGCCCCTGAACCTCACCGGCGGGCACGGCGAAGAGATCGATGCCCTCTTCGCTGGGCGCCGACGGGGCGGCCTCCCGGATAGCGAGGAGCGCTTCGCCCTGCTCGCGGTGCGGCAGGAGGCGCGGCGCACGATCGGTGTGTCCTTCGAAAGTCATGGTCAGCCCTCGGTCAGGTGTATTTGAAGGTGAAGGCGAGCGCGACGCTCACGGTGGCGATCAGGGCGATCTGAGCGCTGATCTGCCGCCAGCCCCAGCCCTTCCTGTCCATCCAGAGCAGTGGACGCCTTCAAGTCGGCGCGACGGGCTCCTCGGAGATCACGAGGTGGAGAAACGCCCGGCAGTGCTCGCCCAGATGTTTGATCACGGCGTGGTACTCGTCGTCATCGGAGCTGATGTTGTGCCGGTCGAGGACCATCACGCCGTCGGCCAAGCCCTCTCGGAGCTGCCGCTCGGCTTCCCGCCAACCAGGTCGATCCCAAGGCGGCGTGTAGACGCCCTGGCTCGCACTGGACGCCGGGAAGTACGTCGTGGTCACCGGGACAGCCACATCGTGGAGCCGGGCGGCGATCGCGTAACCGAGCTGGTCGGCCTCAGCCTGCAGCGTCCCCCAGTCCTCGTCAGGTCGGGTTCTCGGACTCGGTACCAAGCTGTACGCCAGCACGCGCAGCGGCTGATCGTCCTGCGTGTCAACGACCTGTCGGTAGAAGTGCTGGCGGATACCTCGGAGTTGGCCAGCTCGGGACTGGCGCTTCACCGGGAGAAGTGCGGGGCCCTCTCGGGTGTCGTTGCCAGCAATCGGCGACCCACCGCCCGTGTGCTTCTCACGCCCCCGGTCGCAGGCAACGAGGCTCAACACGTTGGGCCCGTGCTTGACTGCGTCGTGCGGCGACATGGGGGTGCCTCCGTGAGAGTGGGGATGACCGCGTACGTAGTTCGGCCGCCGTCCGCGACGCCCCACCGAAGCGACAGGCAGGCGACGAGGTGCAGCCCTCGACCACCGAGGCTGGCGGCACTTGCATGTCGTCGCCTCGCCGGTGCGGTGCTGTCGTCGGTGACTCGGATTCGAAGCTCGTGGTCGTCGTGTCGCAGTTGCAGTCGGACATCCCCGGAACCGTGGATGATCGCGTTGGATACCAACTCCGAGACGACGAGCTGGGCGTCCTCTGCCGGCGTCTCCGGCAACGACCACTGCCTCAGGACGGTGGCCGTGGTTCGTCGCGCTTGAGCGACGTGCATATCCACCGGCTCCATGGCCATCTCGAAGACGTGCGAGGCCATCGGACACCGAGCGGTCGCGGCGCCGACGACGTGGGCGCCACCGTCGTCGCCCCCAGGTCGGGGCGGCGTTGCTGTCCGGTGCGTGGTCATGCGCACATCGCACCGTGGCTGCGCGATCCGGAACAGGGGAAACCGGAGGGGGGAAATCTTTGTCAAGGGGGGAAAATCAGGGGGGAGTTGAAGGGAGTATTGGCCTTCTCCCACGGATAGGGGTCAGACTCATGGCAGTGGATCCATTTGCCGAGCTGCTCCGTCACCTGCGGCGTAACGCGAATCGGACGCAGGACGAACAGGCCGGTGCGATCAACGCCGCTTCCGGCCGGGCAACGATGACCCGCCGAGAGGTCAATCGGTACGAGAACGGTGTCAACGTGCCGACGGACCACACCCTGGGGAACATCGCTTTGGCCTGCGGCGTCCCGCTGGAGCCGCTGCTGCGCGAGGCGAAAGCCGCCCGTGCTAGGCGGCGAGAGAAGAACAAGGCCGAGGCGGAGGACCTGGACGACGTGAAACGCCGAACGCTGCTGGGAGGCGCAGTCATCGGTGCGGCTGCGGCTGCCGAGCCGTGGGGCCGGCTGGCCTATGCACTCAGCAAGGGTTCCAAGATCGACTCTGAGTCAGCGGGGGTGCTTATTGACCATGCGGCCCGGTTGCACGTGGACGAGCTGAACGAGAGCGCGCTCAGCCTGCAGTCTCGGGTCGAGGCACACTTGGACGCGATCACCGCAGCCCTTCCCCGCGCCGGAACCCACGAGCGAGCGCTGACCATCGCGGCGGGAGAGACCGCAGCTCTTGCCGGATGGGTTGCCTGGGACCTCGGCGAGCACGACAAGGCCATCTCCTATTACGGAGTGACCTCGGAGTGCGCGAAGAAGGCTGGGCACCCCCCTCTGCGCGCTCTGGCTCTGGGCTACGCGAGTTACGGTGCCCCCAGCCCTGCGAAGGCGCTGGAGATGCTCTCGCAGGCAGCTCAGGACGTACGCGGACGTGGCAATGCAACCGCCGCAGCGTGGGCCCTGGGCCGGTACGCGGAGGAGGCCGCTCAGTCGGGCGATGACGCCGCCGCCCTTCGTGCTCTCGACCAGGCCAGGTTCGCCTATGACTTCGCCGACCATACGAGCGAGCAGGCGTGGGTCCGCTTCGTGACGCCGTACCGGATGGACTCCTTGACCCTCTCGGTCTACGGCGAACTCAAGCGTCAGGAGCTGACGGCCACGGCCGACTCCGCAGTCGAGCGCCTCGGCGGTGGACTACCCGAGTCAGGTGTGGTCGTCCTGGGTGACCTGGCGTCCGCCCTTCTGCGCGGCGGCGACGTAGATCGCGGGGCCTACGTCGCGCACCAGTTCGCCGCAGCGGCGGAGTCGAAGCCCAACACCATGGGCCGGCAGCGGGCCCAGGCCATCGCTGCCGGGCTCCCCGACACCGAGCATGATCTGGCCAGCCACCTGCTGACGTTCGCGACGCTGTGAAGCGTCCCAGCACACACTCGGTGAGAGCGAGGCGCTGCAGTGGTGACCTCTACTGCGGGCGCGTCTCGTCGACGACCCAGGACAGGTACGCCTCCGAGCCTCCGGTCACGGGCAGCGTGACCCACTGGGGGACGTCGTACGGGTGCCTCTCGTGCAGCCATGCCTCTAGCGCGGGGAGGCGATCCGACGACGTCATGTAGGAGATCCGCCACTCCTGAGCCGCTTCGACCTTCCCCTGCCACCAGTAGAAGGCGGTGATGGGCGCATCGATGTGAACGCCCGCCGCCAGCTTGCTCTCGACAGCACCTCTGGCGAGGGTCCTCGCCAGTTCCTCGTCGTCACTGGTCGTCTGCGCGATCACGATCTCGGGGTCCATACGGCTACCTCTCCAGCTCGGATACCGCGACCCTATCCCTGTGTTCGACGCAAGCTGGCGGGTGGTAGCCGACGGGAGACCGCGCAAACGCACTGTTTACTTCTGAAGCACCCGCGACCCGCGAAAGGAGCGCCTCCTTGACATCACTGTGAAGGCGCAGCAGGTCGGCCTTGACCACTCGGTGCGCGTTGCCGCCCTGCCCTTCCTGCACTCCTCGCCACTGGCCTGGAACGCGACCGCGCCGCCGTCGACGCCGCCTTCACCCTGCCCCACCACAACGGCCGCACCGCACACCAACTGCAAGATCAAACTGCTCAAGCGTCAACGGTACGGCCGCGCCGGCCACTCCCTCCTGCGCCGACTCATCCTGCTCAACTGACTGCCATCCGCAGCGATCAACGCCTACGAAAATCTTGGAAGACCCGCTTCTTGCACAGACCCATCAGCCTCGCCCAGCGAAGCATCGAAGGCCACTGAACGACGTTCGGGGGCGAGGTATCAGAATCCTCGCGCTGCAAGGACCGCGTTCCAGGTGACGAACTGATCACCCGTTGAAACAGACCTGGCATATGATCAGTGACCGTGCGCCCGGAAGAAGGACCGCTCTGGCGGTGAGAGACTTCCACACCCCCCCCCCCCACTGCGCTGTTTGACCATCCATGAACGACTAAGCACAGTCGACTCTTAGCCAGCCCAGGAGACGGTGTTCGGTGGAAGCCTTCGGCCAATTGAGTGAGCAGGACCGATCCCAGGCAATCCAGGTACTGCGTCGGCGACTCGTTCCGCGGGATCTGCGGGCGGTGATCGAGGATCTCGAGAGCAAAGGGAGATCTCGCTCCAGGAAGTCGGTGGAGGGGATCATCGCGGCGGTCGAGCACGAATCCGGAAGGGCACGGTCAAAACTTCCCGAGGGGGAGCTTGCCGAGTTCCTGGTCGATAGGTCGGGCTTCGGTCTTCTCGAGTCCAGGGCGCTACGGGAACGGCTTGCGCTTTCCGCATCGGAGGACGAGCTGGAGACGCTGCACGACTACCGAGGTGCCGAACGCAGCCGTGGTGGGAGCAGAGCCAGAGCCAAGAAGATCGCGGAGCGCACGTGGAAGCCCGGTAAGAGCTGGCCTCGCCACTTCGCACGAGTCCTCGACATCCCGCCTGCCTTTGCCGGCCTGCCGGGAAGTACACGGGAGCCGGACACGCTGGAAGTTGCCCCCTTCGTACCTCTCCGAGACCTGGAGGACTTCCAACAGGACCTCAAGGAGCAGGTGATCGAGATGCTCTCCGGGGCACCGGGCGCCAACCGTGGTGTTCTGACCCTGCCCACAGGAGCTGGCAAGACCAGGACCGCGGTGGAGAGCCTCGTTGAGTGGCGCATCTCCCAGCCACGCCGTCAGGCCGTTCTCTGGATCGCCCAGAGCGAGGAGCTGTGCGAGCAGGCGGTCCAGGCGTTCCGTGAGGTATGGACCGACTTGGGGCACCGCAATGACCAGGTACGGCACACGATGGAGATTGCCCGACTGTGGGGAAGCGGCGCCTCGGTACCGAGCGACCCCGACATCGTGGTGGCCAGCATCCAGAAGCTTGACGCGGTCCTTCGAGGCACCAATGACGACACGCAACAGGAACTCGAGTTGCTGCGCGAGAACCTGGGTGCGGTGGTTGTGGACGAGGCGCACCGAATGCTGGCCCCCAGCTACAACAGGGTCTTGCGCTTCCTGGGGATCGAACTAGGACAAAAAGCCCCGGTTCCCGTCATCGGGCTGACAGCCACGCCCTTTCGGAGGGTCGACGCCGAGACTCGCCAGCTGGCGGAGAGGTTTCACAGCAAGCTTCTCAGCTCCCGCTCCTTGGGGGGCGACATCGTGTCCGAGCTCCGTCGGCGAGACGTCCTGTCACGGCCTGAGCACAAGGTGCTCTCCTATGCCGGTCCTGGGTTCCGGATGGACGACGTCGAAAGCCACCGTGCGCACTTCGAGCAGTTCAAGGACTTCCACCCTGACTTCCTCCGTAAGATCGGTGAATCGGACGCGAGGAACCGTGCTCTGCTCGAGCAACTGCTCGAACTACCGCCGGACTGCCCGACGCTGTTCTTCGGCTGCACCGTGGAACACTCCATAGCAATGGCGGTTCTGCTGCGACGCGCTGGCCGGGCCGCGGAGGTCGTCACCTCCAATACGCGCAGTGCGACGCGGCGCGCGCTCATCGAACAGTTCCGCGACGAGCGCCTGTCCGTTCTCTGCAACTACGGCGTCCTCACGACCGGCTTCGACGCTCCGGCGGTACGAGCCCTGGTAGTCGGTCGTCCCACCACCAGCCCGGTCCTGTACGAGCAGATGATCGGTCGGGGCATGCGCGGACCGCGATTCGGTGGAACGAAGAGCTGCCTGGTCGTGGACATCGAGGACAACATCCGTTTCAGCGGACAGCTCGCGTACGAGCGGTACTCCGGCTACTGGTCGAGCAACCAGAGCCGCACGTAGTCCGACGCCACACCGCTTCTGCGTCGGCTGTCCGCCAGCCCACGCAGAAGCGGTCGGTGATCGACCGAACCGCTCAGCAGGTCAGGGTAGGTTCTCAGCGAGAAGAAGGCGGTCCAACCCCTGGTTGCGGTGCTCACACGAGGTCTCCGACGCCAGGAGACACGAGTAGCAGGCGACTCCCTCCGCCCCCACCGACGGCGCCTCCTGGCACAACGGGTCGTTCGAACAGCTCTCAACGTCTCCTAGAGCGTGCAAAAGAACGTGCTCGAACCGGTTAACGAGGGCGACCAGCCCTCCGAGGGTGCCGTCTCCTCCGGGTTGGACCGTGTAGAGGAGGAGTCCACTGCCCGTGACCCTGCCGTCCTGCACGCTGAGATAGACGCGCTCACGGATCGCTGCGGACGAGTACCCGGAGTCCACCGAGAGCGACCTGAGGAGACGGTGGGAGAGGGTATGCCACCAGACGTGTGCGGGGTGGAGTGACGGGTCACCGTCCGGATCAATCCTGAACCGATCGTTCCACTGGTCGGCCCGGCTGCCCGCAAGGGTGAGTGAGTCGCCGGCAAGATCGATGAAGACGCCCTCGCCGAAGAGCTCGATGCCCGGGTACCAGGTGGTGCCGTTCCAGTCGAAAGCGGTGGACATCTTCTGGGCCTTCTGCGGGTCCAGCCGCTGGTAACCGGTCTGGACCATGACCATGCGGAGACGGCTGACAGGTGCGACGCGCAGCCTGTGCCGGCGGACGGGTCCCTGCACGAGGCGCACATCGTCCTGGCGAACCTCGAACAACGGAGGAGAGCCGGGATGCGGATGGGGAACTGCCGGAACGCCAGAGGTCGCCGCCTGGCGAAGGCGGTCGAGTTCGTCGTCACGCAGTGACGACGAACCTGTGTTACCAGACCCCAGTAGTTCGTCGAACGCCTTGCTGATCTCGGACCAGTTCGTCTGCTTCAGGTACTCGATCGCACCCCGGGCAAGCCCGACCTGCTCGGCCTCTTCCATAAGAGCGACCTGGTCCAGGAGACCGCGGCGATGGAGTGCACCGACTGCTCCCAGAAGGGACGGGTCGTTCAGGACGTCGTGAAGCCGGGTCGGCATATCCATGATCGTCAGTGCGCTCTGGAGCAGGTTGAGCCGTAGGTTGGCAGCTCCTCGCTGGACGATGCGCGCCTTCTGAACGCACCGCGCGTTTGCGGGCACCGGGCGCCCCCCGTGCTCCACGATGCGGCCGCTACAGCGCCAGGACTTCGCGTACGCCTGGCCGAAGTTCGCGGTCGCGTGGCAACGGGGGCACTCGATGCGGACCAGTCGGAGGGCGCGGCCACCTCCGTGCCAGAGGTAGTGCTTCGTGCCACAGCCTGCCCCCTCGTGTACGAGTCCGTGCCAATGAACCTCGTCCAGGTGACCGTTCTCGCATGCCTGCACGAAGCGGATCGCCTCGCGCCCCGCCTTCTCCCGACGCTGCGGAGCCGACACCGATGGGCACTCCGGGCATCCGTTTCCCGTCTCGTACAGAACCTGGTGTGGTCGGTGCTGTGTGCACAGGGACCAGAACGGAAAAGCGTGTGTGGGGTAGATCGTTCTGTCCGAGGGAAGTCCCAGTTCGGCGTTGGTTGGCACACGAGCGATCCGTGCACCGTCCAGCTCGAGTCGTGAGAGCCGTTTGTCTACGATCTCGAAGTCCTGGGGGTTACGGCCAATCTTGTTGAAAAGCGTGTCCACCGACTTGAGTACGACCGGCCCGGATCCTGTCTCGAGAATGCTTCCAGGGCCGAGGGTGATGACGAACTGGGAGGGGCGGACCTCCTGGTAGGGACGGCTCACGGTTTATCCCCTTCCTTCGATCGTGGTGGTGGCCTCCACCTCTCGTAGAGAGTTTGGCGCGTTTTCATAAGCCTCATCCATGTTCGCGACAAGATGCGCGAGATCGCCTAGGACGACCGGGCGAGAGGCCGGACGTGTGACCGTCGACTCGTGGTACAGCAAGACATCACCGACACGGTCTGCGACCTCCCGCCAATGCTCCAACTCCGAGCGAGCATGGTTCTCCGTCTCCGATGACGGTGGACGACGGAGCGACGGCTGCTGGGCAGCACGTTGCTCGAGGATGCCGGGGAGCAGGTCCACCTCGGGGTCCGTGTGGGCGTCGCTCATCTCGTGGGCACGGCAGAACCAGCCCCCGTTACTGAGCCGCTGTTGGATCCGCCACCGCTCGTCGACCGCCACGGAACCCGTCACGGTCGGAATCCTCGCCGCCTGGCGGAGGACACTGACCATCACCGGGCCAAGGGCCCTGTCCCTCGCCCGGGGCGCGAAGGGGTTGACGGTGACAGGCTCAACGTGGCGGTAGAGCGTGGTGTGGTAGCCGGTGAAGTACTCGTAGTGGCTGAGGTCCCGCGGGCGCGAGGCCCGGTAGAAGGTGACGACGAGCCCGCCGACACCGCGGCCCACACGGCCGGTGGCCTGGATGTAGGAGGACGTGGTCTTCGGCTGCCCGTGTACGACCATGAGTCCGAGTCTGTCCACGTCGACACCGGTACCGAACATGGAGGTGGCGACGACCGCGTTCGCTGGTTCCCGGCCGGGCTCCAGTCGGACTCCCAGCTCCTCGAGCATGCCCGGGAGCCGCAGGGAGCTGGTGCGGCTGGACAACTCCATCGGTTCCTGCTCGTCCAGAGTGCGAGGTGCCGTGGCGACGCTCCCGAGACGTTGGGGGATGTCCTGACGGGCCAGTGCCACGGCTCCCGCTAGTTCGCGGATAGCGTTGAAGTAGCCCACCAGCGTCCAGAACGGGTCCAACTCCGCTTGTACGACGCCAGCCTCGAGTCGGTCGCGGGGTGTCTGGAGTAGACGCGACCACATCCGGACGATGGGTGTCTGTGCTCCTCGTCCGGGGGCGACCACCCCGACGTACAGACGACCCGCCTCCTGCGCGTCGAGCGGGTGCGAGGAACCGGTCGAGGAGAAGAACGTCTCCTCGGCACGGAGGCCCTGAGGAGGGAAAACCTGCAGGCTCCGGTCGAACAGCGAACGGACCTGCTCCTCCGCCCTCCGGACGGTCGCGGTGGAGGCGACGTACTTCGGCCTGACAGTGTTCTCGCCGTCATGCACCGTGGAGAGGAGGTCGATGCCAGCCTCGTAGAGACCGACCATGCTGCCCAGAGGGCCTTCGATGAGATGCAGTTCGTCCTGCAACACGAGGTCGGGTGGGCGGAATCCACGGACGGGAACGTCGCTCCCAGACGTCACCTCCTCACGGGCGTTTCGTGGGAGTGTCGCCGGCCCTGCCGGAGGTGCCCAGCCCCGGTAGTAGCCCAAGTGTTCGTTGAGCCTGTCGACGTTGCCGAACAACGCACCGGCTCTCGGTTCGAACGCCAGGCGGGCGAACTTGTCCACCGTCGCCACGACCATCGACGGGCACCTGGCATAGACCTGGTCGTCCACTGTCCACGCCGGGACAGGGCAGTGCGTCGAAGAGCCGTCACCCCGGTCGAAGGCCGGCGGCACAGGCCAGGCACCGACCTCGGTCGCCTCGGACCAGGCCAGGTCGGAGTTGAGCTGGCACTTCGGGTTCGGACAGAAGATCTCGAACTCGACGGGCTTCTCTCTTCGTTGCCTGCCCCACTCAACTGTCCGCACGAAGTACCCTGGCCGGCTAGCGCGGGCGGAGACAAGCCAGGACCTGGAACCGAGCAGGCGACGTGCATGCCCGTTAAACCATTTGTCGACGCTCTGGTCGGACACGTCCGCAGTGACACTGAACCGAACGGAAACGGTCGCGTACGACGGGTCCGGATGACGGGTGACCGTGATCGCGGTCACGTCGAACGGCTCTTCCGACAGCTGCGGCGCCGCGTCCGGGCCCAGAGCTGGATCCGGGTCGCCCACCACGAAGTGCAGCACACCCGTGTCGCCCTCGCGCAGGCCCTCCGGGGGGATCGCCAGTGTCGACCTACAGGCCGGACAGTTCAGGATCTGCGCCGGGTCACCTTCGCCTTCTTCCCCCTCCAGGATCGAGATGGCTCCGTGGGCCGTGATGATCCTGTTGTTCGCGTCACGGTATTCGAGGTCCTGCAGGTTGTTCGGGGTCACGTTGCCGCCGACCCACAGTCCGACCGAGAACCTGGTGGAGCCCCACGGCGCGTCACCGAGATCCTCCCACCCGGACGGCCGCCAGCCACGCTGTCCGGGCGACCCGCTGACCCTGAGGAGCTCGCACGCCGTCACCATCGCGAGCGCCCTCCTGTACTGCTGAATCGTGAGGAGCCGAAGTGTGTACCGGGAAAGGACGGTCACTCCTGCTCCTCCCCCGGGCTCCTGCCCTCGCTGGGCACGAAGCCGCCGAAGCGCGAGGGTGAACGCAGCGAGTCCGAGGTAAGCCTCGGTCTTGCCTCCACCGGTCGGGAACCAGAGCAGGTCACACACGTCCCGGTCCTCGTGGGCGTCGTCGACGATTCCCCGAAGGTTGACCAGCTGGAACGCGAGTTGGAACGGCCACCAGCGGTTGACCCTCCCCTTGGTCCACTGCGACTGGACGGCAATCGCCTGGTTGGCGAAGCAGAACGCGAGTAGGGCGTCGCGGTCCCCTGCCAACAGCTCGATCCCGTCGCGGATCCGATCCAGCGCGCGTCGGCACCCGGAGAGGTGTCGTTGGGCCGGCGTACCTGGCGCATGGCCTTCAACGCTGCGGGCCTGACCCTCGATCCAGCGTTCGTAGGCGTCCGCGAGCGGCTCCAGCCTCAGGCGGAGTACGGCACCATCCGTGATCTGGGCCAGTTCCACCGGGTCCAGCTCAGGTGGTTCTCCCGCGTCGGCCGGCCAGCCCTTGTCCGGAGCGTTGACGGGAACCACAGGAACGAACTCGGACCGGACGTCGGCCGGTTCGAACTCGGCCACCGTCCCGTCGTCGAACAGGTGACGCCCGTCGGACCACCTGAACGGGGGCCTGGTTCCTTCCAACCCTCCCGGATGCGGGCGCTCCGGGTCGACCCGGCGCCAGACGGCAGAGCAGAGGTGCCCCCGGGCGAGGACGGGACGGTCCTCGTAGAGCAGCGCCAGGCTCTCGTCCTCCTCGTCCTGCGCCAAGTGCTGGTGTTCCAGTGGAACCAGCTCGGCTCTGTCCCCGCAACGCAGACGTACCTGTGGCTGGAACACGTGGTCCGACGGGGAGAGGCGGTCTGATTCCACAGCGCTCTGGTTGACCATGAACACCGAGATCTTCCATACGCCGCCGGAGTCCCTTCGGCTACGGACCCTCGCCACGATCCCCGGATCCGCGGGGTCGCTCAGCGTGTTGTCGACGGAACAGTCCACGTCGCGCCAGATAGCACCTTGTGGCTCCCGGCTCCATTCCCCGTTGGCCTCCTTGCGGTACCTGGCCCACGTACAGCAGATGTCGAGGCGTGGCCTGTCAGGGGCGCTGACCGCCAGGGACAGGCCAATCGACGACGGCCTGGCGCGAGGGTCGAGTGCCAGCGACGGAAGGCCCGCGGCGGCGGGCTGATGTCCTGACACGGACTCGCCTGGATCAAGGTCGTCATCACCGCCCGACACCTCGTCGCCGACAAGCTCTTGGTCCGAGTCGACCTCGACCGAAGGAGATGAGAACGGAGCGAGGACACCGACGATGTACTCGTCAAGCGGGTCCTCGTCGCCCCCCAGTCTCTCGATCGGCCCTCCCCGGGGGCCAAGGATCTCAGCTACGAGATCCTCGACAAGGTGGTCTCGCTCACTCATCGGGGTGCTCCTTCTCGCTTCGTTCCTCGTGGGTAAACCCAAGCACGAACGCGGCTGCACCGAGTTCGTCCGGCTGCTCGGTCTGGTCCGCAAGCGGCAACGTGCATCCGAGGAGAGAAGCCGTCACGGCCTGCCGCTGGGCCTGCCAGCTGGTGAACGCCTCGTTCACGGAGGTGCTCAGGTCGTTCGAGCTGAACAGCGTCCGAAGATCGCGTCCTGCCAAGACACCCCCTGACGATCAACTGGGGACAACGTATGTCACCTTGACGGTCGTGTGGCAGGCCCACGTCCAGGCAACGCAGTGTACGTCCGCAACTCCACTTGGTTCAGGCCCCGTTCTTCCGTCTACATCGACGAGCTCCGAAGGCCGACAGGCTCCCTCGCAGAGGCAGGCCGACAACGCGGCATAGCCGTGCCCTCCGGTTGTTTGTCCGACTGTTGACGTTGGGGAGGATGGGGAGGCGAATGAGCGACCTGAAACTTGTTCTGGCTGGATGCCGATGGCCGGGCCGTCGAGCCGCGCGGCTCGACGGTGGCTCTGGAGGTGGAGCTTCAGCACCGTATCGAGGCCAGCATGGAAGCCTGCTCGGCATCCGCTTCCTCGCCTCCGAGTATCCGATGGGGCCTTGGCACCTGGGTGCGCGCGATGGGCTCGGGCAGTTCATGAGAACGCGGTAAAGGCCCCAACCACCCGCAATCACCGGGGCGCTTCGGCAACAGCGTCGCCGCTCCCCTTGCCGCTGCCCTCGCTCCCGAACGCGAGAATAAAGAGGACGGCGACCGTGACGGCGACTACTCCCATCTCTGAGGCGGTCTCCTCCGTATGCAGCCCGAACTCATGTGAACCCCCTGAGCGAATCGTCACTACGGCGTCACCGATCACTCTGGGCCCCATGCAAATCGTCTCGCAGAGTTACGAGTAGTCCTCCTTCTGCTACCGGCCCGAGTTTTCGCACAGCACAGACCGCGGACCCGGGTACCCCCTCCCCGCGTCGCGGTTGGTGTCGTGTAGAGGTCCCCGCCAGGAGACGGGGACCTCTACACCACCCGGCACCTACTGGTGGAGGCGGTGCAACTCGGCACGTTCGGCCGTCAGCTGCGCGATGAGCTCGATGTCGGTCTCGGCAACCTGCCGCCCCAGCTGTGCCGAGACGGCACGGTGCATGGCGAGGGCGTCCTGGTCCCCGTGCGCGATGAGCAACACGGACCACAGGGGTTCGTCGTCCGGCGTCTTCTGTCCGACCATCACCAGCAGGTCGACCCGGTCTTCGTAAGAGAGGCTCTTGAGTCCGCGGGCTCCGGTTTTGTGCTGCAGCGTCGACCAGGTACGCATCTCTCCGGCCCCGGCCGCCTTCTTCAGCCCGCCTCGGACGGACTGGACGAGCGCCTGGAGCTGTGCCGTCCGCGCCAGATTCTCTTTCCGTGCCGTTTTCTGGCCGAGGCTGACCCGGTACTCGTAAGCCGCACGTTGCATCGCTTCGCGCGCAGCCCGATCGGCCTCGGCTTTCTTCCGCTTCTTGGTCTCAAGCCTCTCTTTCTCAACGCGCTGAATCTCGCGCTGGATCGCGACGACCCTTGCCTTGTCGTCATTCGCTGCGTCCTCGTCGCGGACGAGGTCCCACGCCTGCCGGACCAGCCCCCCGGGATCCCGGCCGGCGTCGACGCTCTCCTGGAGCTGGTCGATGACGATCCTGCGCTGCCGCGCCCGCATGTCCAGCCACCGCTGGCCGCGGGCGTGCGCGGCCCGCAACGCCGCGAGCTCGTCGGCATCGAGTTCTTGATACGCGATGACATTCTCCAGGCTGAGCATCGCGACCTTCACGTGCGCCGGCGACTCTTCGTAGAGGGCGCTGTCGAGTCGGCGCACGGTCGACGGGCGGATCTCCCGAGGAGCTGGCACCTCGGCGGCGGACGCCACTGGCGCGGCGACCGGTTGCCGCTCCAGGGCCGGCCTCTCCGCAGCGGCTGGGGCCGCAGACACCGACGAGGGCGTGACAGCGGGCGGTTCGTCGACCGTGTTAATGCCGTCCGCCGAGACACTGAGGTTGGCCAGGTCGAACCATCGGGTGTGCACACCGGCTCTTTCGACGCCGGCGACGACGTAGCGGCGCCCTCGGTCGGAGCGACCCGCCATCCGGATCCGGTACACGTACCCGCGCCGGGCAAGCACGTCCTCGCTGATCGGGCAGCCGGGTCCCAGGATGTGTTCCCACGCCTCCTCGTCGTCCCATGCCGGAGCCCGGCCGGTGTCGAGGTGGACGACCAGTAGCCGCCCGTCGGTGAGGCGCGCGGTGACGGCGGACCCGAGAGGGTCGGGGAGGGTGAGGTCGGCCTCGATATTCTGCTCGCGCAGCCACCGGGCGATGTCCGCCTTGATGAAGAGGTGGTCGGCGTCCTCCTTGCCGCGGAGCCGTCGGGTGCAGGGCAGGCTGGAGTCGGAGGAACCGTGCGGGTCCGGCACATGCATGAAGTGGCAGATCTTGTCTGTGCAAAGCCGCGTTGTGAGGCGGCGGCCGCATCCACCCGGTAGGTTGCTGCCGCACCACCAGGTGTTTCCTTCGTGCTCCAGACGGAAGGCCAACAGCTCTTCCGGGTCCTCCGGGCAGATCACCGGCTCGTCGGACTCCGGACTGCCGAGGACAGCCGTCTGGATAAGGCGTGTGTCCATCCTGCTCCCGGGTGTTCCAAATGCTCCGTTCGACTGGTACCACGCCATTGTGCGCCTCGGCACTGACAGTTGGGGTCGAACAGCGGCTATACGAGTCCCTGGCCAGGGCAGCCGGTCTCCGTTCTTTGTCCACAGAAACGGTGTGCCGCCGCATGCATCATGACGCAGAGCACCAAGGGCGCAACCGCCCGACCCCGCAGCACCACAAGCTGCGCCGGTCCGCCGATCTCCCGATCCGGGTACCGCTGATCGACGGCGAGACGACACTCCCCTTCCTCGCCCGGACCGCGACGGCCAACGGCCAACGGCCAGCACCCGACCCGCCTCCTCAAAGCACTCCACCCCGGCCGCCTCCCGCTCCAGCGTGGCGGAGCCAGAGCAAGCTCTCTCATCAACCCGATGCACTCAGCGGCATCGTCTGCCCCTTCGTGCCAGAGACTTTCCGCGCTGTCTGAGGGAATTTCTAGGGACTTTTCACCGCCTAATGCGGCAAGCTCCTGAAAGTCCGGAAAGGGCCTCCGACGCAGGTCGGAGGCCCTTTCCGATCTAAAGTCGCCGGTGGCGACGCGCGAGTCGGGCTGTACGCCGGGTTCTGTCTCCCGACCAAGGACAAGGGCACCAGCCAATCTTGGCTGATCAGGTCGCGCGATTCACTGCTTGAGCTTCCAGCCATGCCTCTACCTCCGACCAGCGGTAGCGCAAATAGCGGCCAACCTTGTGGGCTCGCGGACCCTGGTGTCGGTGATTCCATATGTAGACCGTATTCAGAGGTACGCCCAAGAAGTCGGCCAGCTCCTCCGCGCCCATCAAGGGACAACGGTCCCCCGCGCCACTAGCGGCCTCTTCCGCGCGGGCAGTGGTTCGACGCATGGGCACTCCAGAACGGTTCGAAGCGGGCAGGAAAAACCACGTGAGCGGTACTCCGCCGTGGTGGTAGACGGAACGTTTGCATTAAATTCCGGCCGGACCAAACAGAGGGCCTTTCGACGAAACGCCTACGACTCTTGCGAACTCTCGAAGGACACCGGCGAATGCTCGCTGAGGGTTCGACGAGCCCTCGTCGAACCCTCAGCGAGCATTCGCCTAGGTGAAATCTTCCCTACCACTCCGCCCCCTTTGTCGCGAAGAGCCCAAGAATACATTTGACATCTCCAGCTCGCCTGGATCAACATCCAATTCACTCAGGGTGCGATGAACGGACAGACGATCTCGCCGTCGGCGATGGCCCTGATTAAAGAGAGTCCACAAATAGACTCAAAGGGCCGTTAGAAACTAGGAGTTGAGTCGATGCCGTACGACCGCTGGCACAAGTCGCGACCGAAAGACGAGGAGTCGACCTGTAAGGAACACGGCAAAGTTCCGACGCGGGATCATGGGACGGGGAAGCGGTGGCAGGCCCGATGGCGCAACCGGGAAGATGTCCAGCAGACGGAGCTGTTCCGCACCGAGGTCGAAGCCCGCAGGCACGAGACCAAGATGCGGTCCGGAGTGGACGACGGCTCGTACATCAACCCTCGTGCCGGAGAGGTCAGGGTCGGTGAACTCGCCCTTACGTGGCTCAAGGGGCACGAACACAAGAATCCACGGACTTATCGACGCCACAAGGAGCGGATCCTCCTGCACGTCGTTCCTACCTCAGTTGGGAAGATGCGCGTAAAGGACGTGAACGCCTCATCTTTGCTGGACTGGCTGCACGACCGTCGCAGGCTGCTCGAGAGTTCCACACTGCGCCTGGTCTTCGACAATCTTCGGGCTGTCTTTGACCTGGCCGTGGACGACAGCCTGATACACAAAAATCCGTGCCTCGCCAAATCGGTGCAGGACGCCAAGCCGAAGCGAGGAGGTGGCGGCCGGGCAGAGCTGACCCTGACATGGGAGGACACCGAGAAGATCCGTGCCGAACTTCCCGACCGCTATAAAGCACTCGTCGACTGTGGTCGCGGCCTGGGTCTTCGGCAAGGAGAGATATTCGGCCTGTCACCAGAAGATATCGACTGGGCACATCCGGACGGTGCCATGGTGCACGTGCAACGGCAAGTAGTCCACGACGGCTCGTTCCTCGTATACGCCCTCCCCAAGGGCGGAGACGACGAGGACCCGAAGGACCGGTGGGTCGAGCTGACCGACGACGTGGCCATCCCCCTGCGCGAGCACATGCAGAAGTACCCGCCGGTCGAGGTGACCCGACCGTGGGGCAGCAAAGGCGGCGACCCGGTCACGGTGCGGCTGATCTTCTACACCCGGGAGAAGACCGCCATTCAGTCGAATTGGTTCAACTCCTACCGCTGGAAGCCCGCCCTGGCGTCGGCCGGCCTCATCAAGCCCCTTGAGCCCGACGCGAAGGGACGACGCTGGGAGAAGTCCCGCGACGTGATGATGCACGCGCTCCGACACCTGTACGCGTCGATGATGATCAACGGCGGGGTAGACGTGTACACGCTTGCAGACCGACTCGGACACGCCGATCCCGCGTTCACTCTGCGTAAATACGTGCACCGGGTCGTGGGAGCCGGTTCCAAGGTCCGCATCGCGGTCCGGAGCGCCTACACCAGGGCCGCGTGAGTCCTCCTCCGTTCGGCTTGTGCAACAACCGTGCAAGATGATCTTCGAGAGGTGTCATTTACGCAGGTCAGAAGCTTTGTCCATGAGTTCCGCGACATCTGATCGACGAAGACCGCCGCTCCCTCCACGACCGGGTGAACCACTGGTTCGGAAGGGGCGGCGGTATCCGTGGGACCTCTCCGGGACTTCGCGCCCGAGCGGGGGCTGCCGCGAGCCACGGTCCGGCCCCGGTGCGTCCGGTCGGACAACCCTTACTGCGCTCACTGACCGCCTACGACCACTGACCTCTCGGGACGGATCGTCCAGGGCGGGGAACCCGGCCGACTGGTGGAGCGCCACCGCCGTGTCGTTCGTGGACGGTTGTCGACGAACAGGTGCCGCTTGATACCGCGCTGACCTTCTTGCCGCCGTCGTAACCGTGCAGGCCGCCACGTTCACCGGCCCGGACGCTCCGGCCGTCCACGACGGCGGCACTGGGAGTGGGAGTGGGATCCCGGCCGAGCTGCACCCGCTCGCGTTCACGCAGCGACGTCAGCATCTGCTCCCACACGCCGTCCCGCTACCAGGGACTTGCCCGCCGAAGGGCTTTTCAGATGCCCTCCGCCTCGTGCCCGAGGAGCAGTTCGGCGCGATGATCGCCCGCCTGGAGACGGTCGGGGTGACGTACTGCGCCGACCCGGACGGCCACAACATGGAAACCATGACGCGGCCCTACACACGCCCCCGACCGGCCGCCCATCGACCTGGCCGCCCACCGAGCCCTGCTGGTGGGCGTCCAACCGGACAACCGGGCAACCAGGCAACCGGGCAACCGGGCAACCGCGAGGAAAAGCCGTACAAGTCGCCCCTTGCGCGACAAGAGCTCGAACATGCACCAAAAATGTATACACATCAAATCTTTCGGGAATTTGCAGAATCCGAAACACATCAGCCATTAGATCGCCGCAAGTGACGTGGAAAGCGAGTATCGTTCTTCAGGAAAATCCTGAAGAAAAAATTGATCATTTCTATTGACCATGATCATGACCAGATGTAACTTGACACGACTTTCATTTAACCGACCTGGATGCGGGATGCACAGAACACTCTTCTTCAGGCTCGTCGCCTTCATCTTGGTCGGCGGCTCGATCGCCGCATGCACATCCCCTTCGGACGGAGACAGCTGGCAGGACGATCTCGCACCGGTGCCGGCGACCACCACCGTCGGCGGCTCGAACAGCGCGTGCCGGCTGCCCGTCACATTCGACATCGCCGAATCCTGGGTTCCCGAAACGGTGGATGCGGATGAACGGGGCGGCACACCCGGTCAGGGAACCGTCTCCCTGGCCTGCGAAATCGACGCCAAGCCCGCCGGCCACGCCGGATTCCTGCGCGTATGGGCCAGCGAGGACACGAAGCTCGATTCCCGTGAGGTTCTCAACGGCTACATGGCGGAAGAGACAGGCGTGGAGGAGCCCACGTACCGCGAGACGAAGGCCGGTCCGTTCCCGGCCACCGAGGTCACCTACCTCAAGCCCGGTGCTGCTGAGGCGGAGACGAAACGGGAGCGCGCCCTGGCCGTGGAGCTTCCGCAGGGTTCCGTCGTTCTCCAGCTCGGCGGTCTCGACACCCGGGAACACGAGAACATGCTTCCCGCATACGTTCTCGCCCGGAACACGATGCGGGATTCCATCACTTCCGCTCAACCCGTTCCGTAACCGGACAACCCCGCACCCCTCAGCGCCTTAATCCGCGCGCTGCCCGCCCCAATCGCCGGATTCCATCGGCCGAGGTTCAAGCCGACCTCCCGTCCAGGTTTCTCGGCGTGCCCAAATACCTCCCCTCCCTTCGCTTTCCATTCTTCCGGGATACCTCAACCCGGCACCTCATGCTGCCCAAAAACAGCAGGTGCGGGCGCGATTCCGGAACACCCGGCATCTCTCATGATGCCGGTCAGCCGATAGAAAGGTTCTGCTCGGCATGAAGCCGATAAGACCATCGTTATCAGGAACTATGCTGAGGCTCGCGAGAAGAGCGATCTCGACGACGGCCGCGGTGACCAGCATGACCCTGCTCGCGGCGACCGCCGACACCGCCTCCGCCGCCTCGCGGACCACCGCTGTGGCCGTCGCCGAGGCCGCCCTGGCCTCCCAGGCCGAAGCGGCGTCGGACGCCCCGCCCGGGTTCCCGGACATCAACTGGGACCGCTGGCCGGAGTGGAGCATCTGGACCAGCTTTGCACAGCCGGACGTCACCGTCTGGAACGCCTGGATACCCAGCGCCGCCACCGGTGAGCAGGGGCTCGCCGACATGTGCCGCCTGGGCCGCGTCCTGCACACCGGCGGCCCGCTGGTGAAGGGTCTGACCAAGACCGCTCTGGCCGGCGCCCCCGAGGACCGGCGCCTCGCACTCACCGAGAACTCCACGGGCGACACCCCCGTCGAGTTGGCGAACTCCAACGACTGGGCGACCGCACCACCGCCGCCCGGATTCCAAACGGAGCAGCAGGAACGCTGGCTGGAACAGATCGGCGAGTTCCAGCACCACTTCGACGCACCTGAATTCGACACCGAAACCCGCGAGTTCCGCCGCGACTCCCACCAGAGGACGCAGGACGCGACCTTCGAGGACCTGGTTCCGCGAGCCGGTGCGGAGTCGGTCGCCCGAGTGGCCGAGATCATCGGCCAGACCAAGGACACCGACGAGTACTTCGTCGAACTCAACCGGTTCCAGACAGAATTGGCGACTCTGCTGGGCTCCGATGCCGGCACGCTGACCGACCTGACCGTCGGGATGTCCGCGGACGACGCCCGCATGTTCCTCCAGGCCGGTGGCTTCCCGAAGACCGCCCCCGAGCCGGGCACCGTCGAGTTCCGCACCGAGGTCGAGGCGCTGAAGACCCGGTGGGCCAACTGCGACCACGAGAACGCCTCCGACCCCTACCGGGTGATGGGCGACGTCGTGGAGACCGCCCGCGCCGAGTACCAGGCGGAGCTGGACACCCAGGCCGAGTACCGGAACACCATCGTCGACGCCGAGTCCCTCGCCTACGACGACCTGTGGAACGCCTCGTTCGCCATGGTCGAGGCGGTCGGCCAGGCATGGGTGGCCGAGGAGATCCTGGCATGGCAGCGTGCGCACGGCGCGAACTGGGTGCCCACGGCTGGAGAGAAGAGCAGGATCGAGGCTGGGCTGAAGGAGACCCAGACCAACATCACCGAGCAGCTGACCCTCGCCCGGTCGTACGTCGAGGACGCCGAGAAGCAGGTGACCCGGGCCGACGCCGCGCAGGAGGCCGCCCTTGAGGCCGCCGCCGAGATCGGCGCACCGCCCGGCCGCGGACTGGCCTACGCGCAACAGTCGGTACAGGTCACGAAGGCGTCGGCGGCGGGGGCCAAGGCCGCCTACCAGGCCGCGAACACCGCGCTGCAGGCGTCGAAGGCGACGGTCGCCGACAACGGCGCCCTGTTCTCCCGGGCCCGTGCCGAGGCGAACGCGCTGGAGGCCGAGTACCGTCGGGTCGCCGCGCAGGAGAACGCGGCGCAGGCCACGAAGGCCGCGAACGCGGCGGCCGAGCAGGCCACGAAGGCCGCCAAAGAGGCCGCGCGCGCCAAGACCGCCCGCGTCCGCGCGGAGACCGCCGAGGCCAATGCCAAGGAGGCCGCCGCGGAGGCCCGCGCCAAGCGGCTGACCGCCGAGGCGGAGAAGAAGGTCGCGGCCGAAGCACGCAAGCGGGCCGACGCCGAACGCGCCGAGGCTGCCGCCGCCGAGGAACGGGCCGCCGCGGAGCGCAAAGCCGCTGCACAGGCCCTGACCAGTGCCGAGGCATCCGCCGCGATCGCCGAGTCCCGGACGTCGGAGGCCCTGGCCGCCGAAATCCGGGCCGCGGATGCCAAAAACAAAGCTCTCGAAGCCGAGCGGAAGGAGGACGCCGCAGCCTCCCGGGCAGCGGCCTACGAAGCTGCCGCAGCGGCGGCGGAAGGCACCGAGGACGCCGCGGCGGCACGCGCGGCGGCGACCGACGCCAGAGCCGCCGCGAACGAGGCGTCAGCGGCTGCGGGTCGTTCCCGCACCGCGGCCAACGAGGCGAGCGCCGCCGCAGTGGCCGCACGCGTCGCGGCGGACGAGTCCACTGCGGCCGCGGGGCGTTCCCGGGCCGCCGCCGAAGGCGCCAAGGCCGCTGCCGCGACCACGCACGCCGAAGCCACCGCGGCCCGTGCCGCGGCGGCCGACGCCATCGACGCCTCCGAGGCGGCCGGCGCCCACGCACGGGCGGCAGAGGCGTACGCCCGTGTCGCCTCGGCCAACGCCGTGTCGGCGAAGGCCAACGCGGATGCCGCCCGGGCGCAGGCCGACCAGGCCCGCACCGAGAGCGCGGTGACCACCGGCCACGCCTGGGCAGCCGCCCAGGCGGCCACGGCAGCGAGTGACGCCGCGGCGCTGGTGATCGATCCCGCCAACGAGGCGATCTCGCTGGGCAGTCCGCACCAGACCAGAGATGCCTCCGCGGGCATGGCTGTGCTCGTCGGACAGAGCGCGCTGAGCCTGTCGGTGCAGCAGGCTGCTGCGGCGCAGGCCCGGGCGGACGAGGCGGCCGAAGCCGCTCTGGCGGCGAAGGAAGCGGCCGACCGTGCCGACGCCGACGCCGTGCTCGCCGCCACCGCCGCGGCCACCGCCGCGGAGCAGGCGGCGAAGGCGGCGGTCTCCGTCACCAAGGCGCAGGCATCCGCCAGTGCCGCGGCGGCGGACGCGCGTGCGGCGCAGACGGCGGCTGTCAACGCCACGAAGTACGAGACCCAGGCGGCGGCCGACGCCGCTGCGGCCGATACCGCGGCCACGGGCGCCGAGAGCGAGGCGGCGAGCGCCCGAGCGGCGGCCTCGGCCGCCGAACTGGACGCCGCGGCCGCCCACGCCTCGGCCGACGCCGCCGAGAGCGACGCCGGTGCCGCGCACGCCGTGGCGGACTACGCCGAGCAGGAGGCGTTGCGCGCCGAGGCCGCCGCCGCGAACGCCCAGGCCAGCGCCCTTGAGGCGGACGCCGCGGCCACGCGGGCGGAGGCGGCGCTCCAGGAGCGCATCGAAGCCGCCCGTGCGGAGAGGGCCGACAGCCCCGTCGACACCGGGGCGGAGCTGACCGCCGACGAGGAGGAGATCCTGCTCGCCGCGTGCGGCCAGACCTGCGTCGATCAGTGGCGTGAGGCGAAGGCGGCCACCTCCCAGGACGTCATGGACTGGGTCAAGGCCAACGGCGGCGAGATCATCCTCGACGTCGTCGGCTACAACGACGCCAAGGCGTGCTTCAGCAAGGGTGACATCGAAGGTTGCCTGTGGACGTTGATCAACGCCGTCAGTCTCGCCGTCGTCGTGGCCAAGCTCCCGCAGCTCACCGTGGCCGTGGGACGGGTCGTGGTGGGGATCAAGGCGTTCTTCGAAGCGTCCGCCAAGGGACGACGGACCCTGAAGAAGCTCCGCGAGATCATCGAGAAGGTCAGGCGCGACCCTGACACCCCGCCCTGCCTCGAAGAAGCGGCAGGTTCCGGTGCCAGGTCCTTCGCCGTCGCCAACAGCACGAACGACGTCTGCGACCTCGACTGGACCATCGAGGACCTGCCCGTCGAGAAGCTGGACGCCCTGGAGGACAAGTACGGCCTCGACGCAGCCGACGGCGTGGACTACAACTGGCAGAAGATGATGGAGAAGGGACCCGACGGGAAGCCCACGAAGAACGCGAACGACCACGCCATCCCCGGTATCGGCACCAACATCGAGGAGCTGGCCAAGTACTTCGCCTCGTGGCGGGGCAAGGCCACCCACATCGACCCCAACACCGGCAACAAGGTCGCCTTCGACGCGAACAAGAAGGTCGTCGTCATCATCAAGGACAGGTACATCCACGGATACAAGATGACCCTGGAGAAGTTCAACGACAAGTACAACCCCCTCACTCCGTAGACCAGTTAGGAAAGACCGACCACGATGAGGACACGGATCAAGCTGACCAGGGCCGGTGAGGCGTTCCAGGGACGGCTCACGGCGACGCAGACGGACCTGATGTGCGAGGCGCTGCGGACACTCGACGGCTGGGCCTCCACGGACGAGGCCCTGGTCGTACAGCTCGGCGCGGACCGCGAAGAGGTCGGCCGACTGCGCGACAGGCTCAAGGGTGACCACAGAACCACCCGGGAGTTCACCCTGACCTCCCGCGAGCTGCACGTCATCCATGCGGCGCTCACGGCGATCGCCCCGATGTTCCTGACGAACGGAGGGTTCTCGGAGGAAGGGTTCCACGACAGGACCAGCTTCTTCCGGGAGAACTTCGACGCCATGGCGTCGAACATCGTCAGCGCCGTGTCCGAGGCCACGGCGCCGTAGGTGACCCGGCCGTCCCACAAGGCGGGCCGCACCCCACTCCGGGTGCGGCCCGTTCGGTTTACGGCCCTGTCCCCCAGCGCCTCGGGAACCCCCGTTCCAAAGGCACGCCGACCGTCGGCCGAGCGGTCGCGGAGGCTGACATTGCCATCTCCGTGATCAAGCATCACCCGAGCAGGTGAAGCGGATGACGAGCCCTGCAATAAAAACTCACCCTTCACAAGGGGCGGCGACACTCCCCGGTTCTACCGGTCACCCTCTGTTGAACGCCCTCAGGACTACCGGTGGCTATGGGGCTGCCGGGCCGGGGCCCTCCCCCCGTGTCCGGCCGGCGCTCCGACGCCATGAACCACGCAACACCTCACGTCGGCGCCCCCGTCGGCGCCTTCACCCAGCTGCTGTCGTCCACGCGGCGCGGCGCCCGTCCCGCCCGGCTCCTCGCCGTGACCGAGCCGCACGCCCGAGCCGCACGCCCGAGCCGCACGCCCGGGGCGCACGCCCGGGGCGCACCGCGGAACCTCACGGAGCGTGCCGAAGCCCTGACCTGCGCGCGCTCGGCATGACGGTCTCGGGACTGGTGAGGGCGCGTGGTGGGGGGCGCGCATTCGCGGCTGAAGCCCGCAGCTCAGTGACGCCGAGTGAGCGGTCAGGGGACAACCTGATCATCCCCATCGACAAGCGCAAGGGCCAGGCGCCCAGCGGCGCCGGCATCTCACGCGCACTCGGCCGCACTCCTGGCCGTGGGACCGCCGGCCCTCCCCGCCAGGCCGAACGTCACTGGTCGCCGGAGCCTCGCGGTGGTGTCATGAGTAGGGAAGACGGCGCGGACGAGCCGGCAAGGGCGCGGCCGCCCCGTCGCACAGCGGAGGAGGCCGATGCCATGACGCTGTACCGCCGCACGGTCGGTGACGTGATGACCGAGGAGGTCCTCACCTTCCGCCCCACCACACCACTCCAGGAGGTCGCCGCCCTGCTGGACGCGAACGACATCGTCGCGGCCCCGGTCATCGACGATGACGGCGTTCCCGTCGGCGTCGTGTCCGCGTCCGACGTGCTGCGGCACGAGACCGGCATGCCCGATCCGCAGGGTCGGGGCGGGAACGACGAGCGCGCCTGGAGCAAGGCCCAGGCGCGAACCGCGGGCGCGCTCATGAGCAGCCCCGTCTTCACCGCCCGCGCCGACTGGACGATCCCCCGGGCCGCGCGGGAACTCCGCAGGCGTCACGTCAAGCAGCTGCCGGTGGTCGGCGACGACGGGCTCCTCACCGGCATCGTCACCCGCAGCGACCTGCTCGACGCCTTCATCCGCTCCGACGTCGAGATCCGCGGCGAGGTCGAGCAGGACGTCCTGGGGCGCATCCTCGGCCTGGACGAGGGCACCGTCGCGGTCGAGGTCCGGGACGGGGTCGTCGTCCTTCGGGGACACGTCCCGGAACCGCGGCTCGTTCCGGTGGTCGTGGGCCTCTGCCAGGGCGTCGACGGTGTCGTCGCCGTGGACGCCCACCTCGCCGCCACCGGGGCGGGCTGAGTGTTCTGCCCCGGGAGGGCCGACCACCAGGTGCGGTCGGGCAGGTCCCGGCACGAGACCGTCCCCACCCACGATCACTCTCCTTTCGCGCTCGGATCCCCGATCGTCGGGGTGGCGGTCGAGGTCTCCGTGCCGGCGGGCGGCTTCGCGGCGGCCGGACTGGCCGGCCTCGCCGCCGCGCTGACCGGATGCCCGCTGTCCCGCCGCTGTCCGTCGCCTCGGCCGCCCGCTTCGGCCCGTCGCGAGCCGGCGAGAAGAACAGGGGCGACTCATGTGCGGTGATCGGCCGCTCGGACCGCGGGGCACCGAGCCGAGCGGGTGACGGTCTCGGCCCGCGTAACCTCTTCCCGTGCCAGCCTCCCGCCTGCATCGCGTCGCCGTCCTCGTGCTCGAGGGTGCGAAGCCGCTCGATGTCGGAATTCCCGCGCAGGTGTTCACGACCCGCGCGAGCATGCCGTACGAGGTGCGGGTGTGCGGGGCGACACCCGGTCTCGTGACCGGCGGCGACGGCCTCGCGTACCACGTCGCCCACGGCCTCGACGCGCTTGCGTGGGCCGACGTCGTCTTCGTCCCCGGCTACCGGTTCCCGGACCGCGACGACCCGCCGCAGGCCGTCGTCGAGGCGCTGATCGCCGCCCACGACCGGGGCGCGCGGCTCGCCGCCATCTCGACGGGCGCCTTCGCGCTCGCCGCCACGGGCCTGCTCGACGGCAGGCGCGCCACGACGCACTGGCACTACACGCGGGCACTCTTGGCCAGGCATCCGCTCGTCCAGGTCGACGAGAACGTGCTGTTCGTCGACGAGGGCAGCGTACTCACCTCGGCCGGCGCCGCCTCCGGCATCGACCTGTGCCTGCACATCCTGCGCGGCGACCTCGGAGTGGCCGCGTCCAACCACGCGGCCCGGCGTCTGGTTGCCGCCCCCTACCGCAGCGGCGGCCAGGCCCAGTACGTGCCGCGCAGCGTCCCCGAGCCGCTCGGCGAGCGGTTCGCCGCCACCCGCGAGTGGGCGCTGCACCGGCTCGGTGAGCCCCTCACCCTCGACATACTGGCGCGGCAGGCCGGGGTCTCGCCGCGCACGTTCTCCCGGCGCTTCGTCGGGGAGACCGGCTGCACGCCGATGCAGTGGGTGATGCGCGCCCGCATCGACCTGGCCCGCGAACTGCTCGAGCGCTCGCAGCGCAGCGTCGAACAGATCGCCGCCGGCGTCGGGCTCGGCACCGGCGCGAACCTGCGCCTGCACTTCCAGCGCATCCTCGGCACCACACCGAGCGAGTACCGGCGCACCTTCACCCGGGGCGAGTGATCCGCCCGGCACCGCGTGGCGGGATCCTTTTGAACCGTGGCGATCCCGCCACTGTCAGGGGCGCGAGCCGCGGGCGAGCCTGGTGTGGAAGGGAAGGGACATCACTCATGACTCGCATCGCCATCAACGGATTCGGCCGCATCGGACGCAATGTGCTGCGCGCACTGCTGGAGCGCGACAGCCCCCTCGAGGTCGTCGCCGTCAACGACCTGACGGAGCCCGCCGCTCTCGCCCGGCTGCTCGCCTACGACAGCACGGCCGGCCGGCTCGGGCGCCCGGTGACCGTCGACGGGGACGCCCTCGTCGTCGACGGCCGTCGCATCACGGTGCTGGCCGAGCGCGAACCGGCGCAGCTTCCGTGGGCCGAACTCGGCGTCGACATCGCCCTGGAGGCCACCGGCCGCTTCACCTCGGCCAAGGCCGCCCGCGCCCACCTCGACGCGGGCGCGAGGAAGGTACTCGTCAGCGCGCCGTCGGACGGCGCCGACGTCACGCTCGCGTTCGGGGTCAACACCGACGCCTACGACCCGGCCGTGCACACGATCGTCTCGAACGCCTCCTGCACCACCAACGCGCTCGCGCCGCTGGCCGCGGTCCTCGACGAACTCGCCGGTATCGAACACGGGTTCATGACGACGGTGCACGCCTACACGCAGGAGCAGAACCTGCAGGACGGTCCGCACCGCGACGCCCGTCGCGCCCGGGCCGCCGGCGTCAACATCGTGCCGACCACGACCGGCGCCGCCAAGGCGATCGGCAGGGTGCTGCCGAACCTCGACGGCAGGCTGTCGGGCGACTCGATCCGCGTACCGGTGCCGGTGGGCTCGATCGTCGAACTCAACACGACCGTCGCCCGCGACGTGACACGCGACGACGTGCTGGCGGCGTACCGCGCCGCAGCGCAGGGGCCGCTCGCCGGCATCCTCGAGTACTCGGACGACCCGCTCGTGTCGTCCGACATCACGGGCAACCCCGCCTCGTCGATCTTCGACTCGGCCCTCACCCGCGTCGACGGCCGCCACGTCAAGGTGGTCGCGTGGTACGACAACGAGTGGGGCTTCTCGAACCGCGTGATCGACACGCTCGAGCTGCTCGCCACCCGCTGACCGGACGCCGGGGCGGTGCACCGCCTCCGGCGACCGCGCCGGCCGGCACTTCCTTCGGGCGCTCCGGTTGACCGGTCGGGCCAACCGGAGCGCCCCGTCACAGAAGCGGGTCCGCCCGGCCTCCGGAGGGTGCGGGAGCGCCACGGCCGGTCAAGGCACTCTTCGAGCGTCGCCCCGGCGACCGACAGGCAACTCCCTGACGACGCGTTCAGCATCCGACATCCCGAGCTGGACCCCACTTGGAACTTCGACTTCGACGATCGAGACGAAATGACTCGCCGACTGCCACGCTTGGCGGCTCTCCACCTCGAGTAAGCGGAAACCTGGGTCACGATGCAAAGTCAGACAGCAGGGCCCAGCAGGTCGCCGATCTCGCCCAGGAACACCCGCCACGGCTCGGACTCCGCGTCGCCCCCGCGTTGATGGGCCGTGGCCCAGCTCTGCATGATCCACATGCGGAAGTCGTTCCAGATGTGTTCGTTGCCGGGTGGTAGCAGGAGTTGCACTTCCAGCACCCGCCGGTATATCTCGGGCCCGCCCGTGCTGAGCGTCATCCCGCCGTCGAGCGCCCGCTGGTATCCGCCGATCTCCTCGAACAGCACTTTCAGCCTGGCCATGTCGGTCATGCCCGCCTCCTGCCCTACCGTGCGCGACGCGTCCGGTCCGGTCCGGTCAATCCGGTTCAGCTCAGCTCAGCTCAGCTCAGCTCAGCTCAGTTCAGTTCAGTTCGCGGAATCCCCAACGGTCCTCGCCCAGACTCCGCAGGGCCATGCGCGCGGACGGATCGTGCCGGTCGTAGATGAGGGAGTGAATGTCCCCGAGGACGGGGAAAGCCGCGGAGTAGTACCCGTGGCCGAGCAGGGAGACGTCGATCGGAGCCGCGTCGATCACGTGCACCGCTCCGGGGAGCGGCAGCGAGGGCCCCTGGCCGGCGCGAGGACCGCGGTGCACGACGGACGAACTCTGCAACGCCAGGTCGCGGGACGACGTGTACAGCGTCGTTCCTTCGGCGATGTGCCGGAAGGAGTCCGCCTCGGACGCGAAGAACGCGCCGTCGATGTCCGGCGCGGCCAGGATGAGCTGGCCCAGCTCGATTCCCTGGGTCCTCGAGGAGTTCTCGGCGGCACGCATCGCGACCCGGAGGACGGCCCTGCTGCCCATGCTGTGCGCGAGGAGGTGCACCTTCTTCGCCGAGGACTTCGCGCAGAGGTCGACGAGGAACTCGCACAGGTGGCGCTCGCTCAGCTGGACGGCGTCCTCGTCGGCGGCGTAACCGTGGGCCGTGCCGCGCGACGGCCAGCTGAAGAACGCCGTGACTCCGGGGATCTTCAGGTCCATGTGCAGTTGGGCGGCACGGACGGCGGCTTCCTCGAACGTCGTCCGGTAGCCGTGCACGTAGACGAACACGGCCCTTCGATCGCTCAGCGTGTCGTCCAGCGCGTCCGCGACCGCCGTCAGGTACGCCTCGCGGTCGAGTGGCCGGGAGCCGACGAACGCCAGCCGGCGCCGCCCGTCGGCGCGCCCGAGACGACGGCGGGGCCGTCCCCCGATCGGCGCCGACGCCGGAACCTCCACGGAGCAGCTTCCACGGTGCAGCGTGGACGACGCCCGGGCGCCGAACTCACCGTTCTCGAGCCGTACGCGATTGGTACCGAACCACACGGTGACCGTCTCGGCACCTGCGTGCCTGCCGTTGCGGTAGACCGTGCTCGCCCCACCGCGCCGATGCAGTCGGGGCTGCAGCGGCTCCGGAAGGTCACCGGCCGCGATCCGGTCACAGGCGGCCTCGAACGCCGCCTCGGCCGCGGCCCCTCGGCCCAACTGCGCGTACCACTCCTCCAGGAAGGCGTCGGCGGTGACGCGCCCGATGCGTCCGGGCAGCCCGATCACCACGGGAGCGACCCCGGCCACCGCATCGGCCTGTGACGGCAGGTAGCAGGAGTCGAGCACGACGATCTCCGGTGCGGCGCCCGGGGGAAGAACCGCGGCCACCCAGTCGCCCGCCGCCGGGGCCGGCGCGCCCGGTGTGACTCCGTGTCTCGCACGGATCCCGTCGTCGGAGCCGACGAGGTGGAGGACGGCGACTGGTTCGCCGCCCGGGAGCGGGAGGGGGAAGGCGAGCCGGTCCGCGGGCACCGTCCGCGGGTCCGGGTCCAGGGCGGCCGCGTGCCCGGCGAGCCCGGCCGGGACGGCGTGCGGGTCCAGCTCGCAGATCACGACCTTCATCCCAGGACTCCCCAGTGCTCGTACGGCCCCCACGACAGCGGTGACGCGGGAGCGGCCGCCCTGCGGCGACGCTGTGCGCGGTTGATGGCGACGGCGGGATCCTCGGGGAGGCCGTCGGCGTAGAAGTCGAGCGCGACCTCGGCCGCGCTGTCGTCCTCGGCAGGCCAGAGCGTGGCGATGACGTGCCTGCATCCCGCCGCGCGGAAGGCCGCGGCGAGGTGCACGGGTTCGTCCGCCCAGCCGTCGTCGGGCGCCGCCGTGTCGCACGCCGACAGGTACGCCAGCCGCATCGCGGTCAGACGCAGCCGTGAGATCGCCGGCACGTCGAGGTCGCCGTCGGTGAGTTCCAGGCAACCGGAGAGGGGATTGTCCGGATCGCTGTACCCGTGGAGCGCGATGTGCGCCGTCGAGCAGGCAGGGAGCGCGTCCAGGACCGTGCGCACCGTCGCGGGTCCCGGGCGCAGGACCTGGTGGTCCGCTCCGAGGAGGTGTTCAAGGACGTCGGCCTCGCGCTCGGCCGCGCGCAGATCCTGCTCCCCGCTCACGATCAGGACGCTCTCCGGGGACGTCCTGGCCGGGACGGGCGCTCGCAGGCCGCGCAGCGTCGCCGTGTAGGAGGAGACCGCACGTTCCAGGAAGTCGCCGGGTTCACGCTCGGCCGCGGCGTGCAGAGGCAGCGCCGTCAGCGCGCCGGTGGGGAGCCAGTGCACGCGGTCGACCGGGCCGCAGACGGCGAGCACGGGTTCCACCACGGCCAGGAACAGCCAGCGGCAGACCGCGTCGAAGGTCTCGCCGAAGCGGCGTTCGGCCGCCGTGCGTCCGGCCTCCGAGCTGTCGGTGGCGGCGTCGATCGCCCGCCGCAGGTCGCCCGCCCGCGCCCGCACGGTGTCGTGTTCCAGCAGCGGAAGCGGTACGTGGACCGCCGCACCGCTCCGGAGGACCACGGCGTCGCACCGCAGCCGGCTGGTGTTCAGGACGATCACGGGTGTGTCGTCGACGTCGTCGATCAGCTCCGCGACCGGTTCCTGCCTGAGGAACTCCCCGAACCCGGGTATCGCGCGGATCCGCTCGATCAGGCGGTCCCACTCGGCGCCGGCGGTATGACGGTCGTCGGACTCGAGATCCTGGGGCCGGGGCATTCCCACCGGGTCCGGGCCGGCCCGGTCCAGGCGGTGACGTGTCCACACGAAGGCGTCGGCCAGCTCCGGCTCGCGCCGTCGTAACTCGGCGAGCAGCGGCACGTCGTCGAGGACGGTCCCGAGGAGCAGCCCGCGTCCGTCCTCCAGGAGCTGCAGTGCTCCGCCGGGGTCGCCGCAGTGGAAGGCCGCCGCCGCCGCGTCGGAGGCGAGGCCGAGGAACCGGCCGAGCTCACGGCCCCGGTCGGCCAGGTCGAGGTGCCCGGGCGCGACCTGGGGCAGTTGCGCCACACCGGTCTCGTAACTGCGCACCGCGCCGGGCCAGTCCCGGACCTCCGCGGCCGCGTCACCGGCGGTCCGTGCGGCGGCGACGCGGATCCGCGGGGGCGCCGTGGGGGAACCGGCCGCCTCGTGGAGGATGTCCCGTGCCGCGGAGAGGCGGCTTCCGTCCGCCCTGTGCCCCGCACGCCATCGCTCGACGAGGGCCGTTCCGAGATTGAGCTGGAACAGGGCGTGGTCGGGGTGATCCGCCGGGGTGGCGGCGACCGCGTCGCGGAAGTGGGAAACGGCCTTTTCCAGATCGGCCGGGACCGAGTGACGGTGGTGGCTGTCCTGGTGCAGTGTGCCCAGCAGCGACAGGTACCGCTGCCGGTCGACGTGGGTCTCGGCCGCCGCCCGGTCGGCGAGCTCGCCCGCCGAGATCGCGTCCCGGAGGTCGGTGGCGGAACCGCGGCGCAGGTAACGGGCGCGAAGGGCCACCGCGAGATTCGCCGCTGTCTGATGGAAGAACGTCCTGGATTCCCCGGTGGTGGCGAGGACGGCGCGGAAATGGTCGATCGCCTCGTCCAGAGCGCCCGACAGGGGGTCCCGTTCGTGCAGGGACCACAGGGCGAGACCGAGGTTGTTGCGGTACAGGCGGTGGTCGGAGGTACCGGGATCGGTTCGGGCCACGGCGGTCCGGGCGGCGTCGACGGCTTCGTTGAGGACCGCGAGATCGCCCGTCCGCTCGTACCGCGTCCACAGGGCGAGCGAGAGGTTCGAATGGTGGGGCGCCTGCCGGCCGTGGTCCTCGGGAAGGAACGCGATCGCCCGTCGGAGCCAGAGGATCGACTCGTCCAGTGCGGCCGGATCACCGTAGGCCTCGTACTTCACCCGGAGCGCGAGGCTGAGGGTGCCCATCTCGATGTCCTTGCTCGGGACGTCGTCGTCGATGGCGCGCACGGCCGCGCGTCCGACCTCGACGGCTTCCTCGAGCGCCTCGGGGTCCCCCGTGCTCTCGTAGGTCATACGGAGCGCGAGCCCGAGGTGCGCCAGATGCGGCCCGCGACGGGGGTGGTCCTCCGGGGTGATCACCAGCGACGCGCGGGCCTTGACCACGCTCTCGGCCAGCGCCTCCGCGTCCGAGGCCAGCTCGTAGCGGTCCTGCAGTGCCGTGCTCAGCGCGGACAGCACGCGGGCTCGCATGTCCTCCGCGACCGCCGCGCAGTCGGACACCTCGCGCATGAGGGCGATCGACTCGTCGAGAGCGGGCAGATCGTCCGTCATCATGCCGTGTTTCTGCAAGTCGAGCGCGAGGTTGTAGGCGCGCCCGTCGCTCGTCGACTCCACGCCGAGACCGCCGCGGAGCAGGTCGATCGACTCCCGCAGGAGGTCGAGGTCGTAGGTCTGGTCGTACAGGCGGCTCAGGGCCAGCCCCAGATCGTTTCCGCAGCGGTAGCGGTCCTCGGGCACCTCAGCCGTTTTGTAGGCGACACGTAACAGGTCCACCGCCAGGACCAGTCGGCCGGTGTCGCCCGTGCGGTCGAACTCGTCCCAGTGCGTCAGGGCACTCGCGTAAGGGTCCATATGCCGCAGCAGTTTATGGTCGGCGGCGTGATTTCGTCCCCCAGCATCGGAAATCTCCCGACCGAAGCGGATCGGTACCGGCGCTTCCGCCTCGTGCGTCCGCCGCCCGCACCGGGCCGGCCCCGCCCACGAGCCCCAACCCGGCGGCCGCTACCGGACGTTACCGCTACCGCTACCTCGACCTCACCCGCCCCGGCGTCGCGCTCGTCCACCGGGCCGGCGCCACGCGTCGGCGATGACGACAGCGCCGAAGCCGAAGCCGAGGCCCTCCGCGGCCTGGCACTCGCCACCACCCCCCGACACATTAGTGCGTTGACAACGCCAACACGCTGGTTTACGGCGCTTGTTGTTGTGTAGGGGGTCCGGGAGCGCCAATCGTGCGGGGGCACAACACCGGGGAAGAGGAGGGGTTCGTCTCGCTCGCGGACGCGCATCTGCCTCCTGCCGGGGCCCTGGTGGGCCAGGGCCGGGCGCTGCTCGCCGAAGACCTCGCACCGCACGGGACCTGCGTGTGCGCACGCTTCGGCCCGGCCGGCCGGCCGATGCTCGCCGGTGCGAACGCGTGCGGGGCGGCGCGAGGCGCCCGCCGGGGCGGGCCGCGCCGTCCCTCACTCCTCCGGTACCAGAGCACCCGCGGCGAGGCCGTCACGGGCGACTTCGGCGAGCCGCCGGCTCAGCTCGTCGACCCTGCGCATGCCTTCCTCGAACGCGGACAGGGCCCGGAAGGCAGTGCCGTACCGACGCTGCTCGTCGATGCCCATGCGGGGGATGCGGGAGCCCCTGCCGTCAAGGCGGTAGGTACCGCTGGCGCTTGTGGACCGGCGGGCGTTGACGGAACTGCGCAGGAATCCCTGCAGATAGTCCGTGTCGAGCTGCTCGCTGGCCGAGACCGGCTCCGGACCGTCGTACGCGACGAGTCCGGCGCGGGCCAGATCCGCGACGCTGGTGGTGGCACCGTCCAGTGAGCCCGGTTCGCCGCCCGGCGCGAGCTCGGGCAGGAGTACGGCGAGTCGACGGACCTGGTCCTCCAGTTCCTTGCGCAGGGCGGCGTATTCACCGGGATAGTCGCGGTGCCGGGACCGGAGATGGTTGCCGGGGGTCAGGTCGACGGTCTCGTCGAGGAGTTCGATCAGCGGCACCTCGGCGACCTGGTCGGGGCGTGGTTCCAGGCTCCCGTCGGGGCTGTTGCCGGTGAGGTCGACCATGCGCACGGTCTGGTTCGTGTCCGCGGCTCCCGCGTTCTCGGGGCGTCTCAGGCACCACAGGTGAACGGGCAGGGCGTGAGACGTCGCTGTGCCCGGCGGCAGGGCAATCACTTGACGGACGATCCCCCGGCGTACGAGCTCTGCCCGGATGCGGCGGCCCGCCCTGCGGTAGGCGACCGAGGCAGGCATGACCATGAGGACCTGGCCGCCGGGCCCGGTGTGGGCATAGGCGTGCTGGAGCCACGCCAGCTCCCCTTCGGCCTTGGACGGGGTACCGAGTTCCCAGCGGGAGTCGAGCAGCAGTTCCTCTCGCCCCCACTCGGTCACGCCGGTCGGCGGGTCGCAGACCACCAGGTCCGCCTTGAGATCCGGCCACTCGTCCGCGCGCAGGGAGTCACCTGCCGCGATGCGCACGCCCGATCGGCCCAGGAGGTCGGCGCGGAGCTGCGCGAAGCGGGCACTGTCGGCATCCGTCTCCTGGCCGCAGCAGCGCGTTCCCGCTTCGGAGGCGACGGACAGGAGCAGCACCCCGATACCGCAGGCGGGATCGAAGACCGTGGCGTCGGCCCGCAGTTCGGGAGCGAAGTGACACATGGCACGCACCACGCGCCCGGACGTCACCTGGTCCGATCCCGCACGCCGGGCGGAGTCCATGAATCGTTCCGTCAGTGCCTTCACAAGGCCGACGGGCGCTTCGGTCCGGGCGAGCTCCTGCACACGGGTGGCGACGTCATCCGGCAGCCCCTGCCCACTTCCTCCGGCCAGCACCGAGGCCACCTCTGCCAGACCCGCGACCATCTGTTCCCCGTACGCGGCTCTCATGGCCTGCCACAGCTCGACCTCGGGCGACACCTCTTGGCCCTTGCGCTGCTTGTCCAGCCATTCCTGGACCTCGGCGAGCGCGTAGAGCGGACTGTTCGCAGCACCTCCCGCCGCCGCGGGGAAGTCGTCGTAGCGCCGACGCCAGTTCGAGACAGCGGCCCGAGTGACTCCGGCCAACCGGGCGATCTCAGAACCGGTAACAAGCGGGCCTACCGGTGGGGCGGCATTGTCCGTCATGCCCCTAGCGTACACGGACCGAAAACCCATCCCCCTGCCCGAATACCTGTTGACAGCAGCAACAATAAGTCGTTTCGCTCTTGACGTGTCCAGGTTCGCCCGAGTCCATTGCGACGCACCTGACCCTGCAGGTTCCGCGGCTCTGCCGTTCGCCGTACCAACGCCCCTTGGGACCGCACCTGCACACCATCACCTTCGGGGCCGGCCCTCGGCCGCCTGCTCACCCCCGCGGGAAGCTCATGGACGCGCGGCACGGGAAGTGCCATGATCACGCGAGTGTCCGGCGTGGGTCCGGTACGCGGGGAGGGAACAGGAGCATGAGGCCCCACCTCGGTGTACCTGTGATTCTGCCGCGTTGCTCATCGCCGCCTCGGGTATGGCGGCCGCCACCCGCGGAGGGGCGCTTCCCGCGAACCGGAAAACCATCCGCCGCCCGCGGCTCCACGGCTGGGGGCGGTTGGCGGTGGCCGTCGCTCTTTGCCGTCGGGCGGTCTTCGGGCTGATGAGCACCGACCTCGACGTCCGGCAGTGGGGGACTCCGACCGGCAGCGTGCTCCTGGTGACCGGCCTCGTCGTGACGGCGGTGAGTCGGCGCACGCCTGGACATCGGCAAGGGATGAGCGCGCCCTGCTCAGGGGCCCTGCTGATCAGGACAGTGATCGGCGGGCTCCGTCGGCCGGACGACACCCACCGGCAGCGGGCTTTCACGGTCGGCCCCACCAGAGCCGGCATGGGCTCCGCCCGCCAGGACGCTCACCGCGCACCCGCCCGGCACCACCATCGGACAGCATCTGGAGCGACATGTTCGAACGACGCATCGGAACCGTCCTGGCCGCCGCCGGGGCCCTCTTGGCTCTGGCCGGTGCAGCGATGTACCTCCTGCCCGGGCCCGGCCTCCCCTTCCTGGTCATCGGCCTCGCCGCCCTCATCACCGGACTCGTCGTGATCGCCGCCACCCGCCGCACCTGATCCCTCACCCGCAGGAGACCCCTCACCCACAGGAGCTCCCGCCCCATGACCTGGCACTGGAGCGGTCTGATCCTCTTCTCCCTCACCCTGCTCCCGGCCGGGTTGATCATGGTCACCGGTCGTGTGCCGGAGCGTCCGCGCACCCGGCTCGTCCCGGCACCACCACGCGCCTGGGCCGTCCTCGCGCTGTACGCCGCCGCGCCTCTCAACGCGATCCCCCGTCTGGCCGGCGCCTCACCAGCGATCGCCTCGGCCGCTACCGCCACCGCGGGCGTGGTGACCGCAACCGGATGCGGGGTCGCGGCCATCGCCTTGCACCGCGCAGCAGGCGCCGCGTCATGACGAGGGCACGGTGCCGGGGCGGTGCGAGATCGGATCGGTCGGCCTCTGGTGGGCCACGCTCACACTCGTACTCCGGCTGCTGAGCCGTCTCACGAACCAGCCCACGGACCTCCCGGGCTGCGCCGTCTCCGCAGTACTGCTGGTCACGGTGGGGGAGGTCGGAGACCGGCTACGCCGGCGCCGGCACGGACACCGCGCGACCAGGGCTTCCTGACCTTCGGTCACCCGCCCTTCGGGGGAGGCGCGTGGGAGTCCTACTGCGACGCGGAGTTCGGCATCAGGCGCGCCCAGGCGCACCGCCCTGTGACCGCTGTCGAACGGCGCACCGTACGAACCGGCGCCGCGCGCCACCGTCCTTCCGCGCGTCCGCATCGCGGCCCGCAGCCCGGCCCCGGCCGTGGCTTTCGACGTCACACCGGCCCTCTCGGGTCAGGGTCCGACAGAATCGAGATGCGGAAGAGACGTTTGTTCGGACGAGATTGGTGCACACGATGAGCTAACACATTCTTTACACGACGAAGCGGAGACACCCCATGGGCATCATTGCGTGGATCATCATCGGCCTGCTCGCCGGCGCCATCGCCAAGGCCCTGATGCCGGGCAAGGACCCGGGCGGCATCATCATCACCATGCTCATCGGCATCGCCGGCGGTCTGCTCGGCGGCTGGCTCGGCAAGGTCATCTTCGGCGTCGATTCCATGGACGGGTTCTTCAACCTCTCCACCTGGATCGCCGCGATCGTCGGCTCCCTCATCCTGCTCGCCCTCTACCGCCTCATCACCGGCAACCGGCGCTCGCACCGTCACGCATGACCCGTCGAAGGCATACGCCTTCGAACTCACCTGGACGGCTCCCTCCCCTGTTCGCAGGAGCGGGAGCCGTCAGGGTGTGTACGGACGGCGTGCTTCGGACGAGGGCCGAGCGCAGCCGCGTCCGGCTGTTCGCCGATCTCTTTACACCTCGTCAGGGCTGCTGACGTTGATCCGCCCCGGCCGGGGCGGACGGCGGTGCCGAGGGCAGGATGGGCCCTGTGCCCCTCGGCTGGGGCTACGGGCTCGAGCAAACTCCTCGGCACCGGCCGCGAGCGCCGCGAGCGTCCCAGGACCGGCGCCGGGTGCGGCGGTCACGCGCAGCACGGGGCCGTCCAGGAAGCCGGCCGTCACCGGCGCCGCATCATCGGTCCACAGGAAAACGGCGGCGTCGTCGAACCTCAGATACCACCCCACGTCTCCGGGATGGAGGCCGCCGCCCGGGACGTCGGCCGGCGTCCACTCGCACAGCGCGCGCAGCGCCGGGCCGGTTTCGGCAGGGGTCAGACGGTGCCGCGCGAGTGAGGCCATGGACGGCAGATCAGCCAGCGCGCCACGGTGCCGCGAAGGATTTCAACCAGCCGTCGAACCGCTCGACCGCCTCGGCCGTGGGCGAGGCCGAGCACGGGACGGCCGGCCGCGAGGCGCCCCTCTCCGTCGGCGAGGCCAAATGGAACGCCACGATGGGCCTCGCCCACCCGGAACGCCTCCGACGCATCCGAAGTCTGCCGGCCTCCCGCAACACCGGAGCCTGCGAGCAGACCCGCTTGCTCTGCTTCGGCGTCGTCGGCTTCACCGACGACCTGCGCGCCGTCGCAGACCGAGATCCGGCCGTCCAACTGGTCGGCCCGAACCGTCTCCACGAGGGCGAGGGACAGCGCCGTACTCGGCCGGCCATGCCACACCCGCTGGGGCGAGGATCCCAGCTATGCGGCCTGTAACGAGGCCTTCACCCGCCCCCGGCCCGTGCGGTCGGTGGTCCGCCCGGTCGTCCCGGCCGGGCCGGCCCGGTTTCGAGGTGGCGTATCGGCCCACCCCTCGCCGATCGGCCTGCCCCCGTCGAACAGCAGGTAATCCGCGACTCGCCGGCCCGTTCCCCGGGGGCGCGCGGCGCGGCGGGGTCGGATTTCGCGGTGAAGAGGACGGCAAGGTGCTCTCTGGCTCGCGAACCGGGCCGTGAGCGGCCAACAGTCACCTGTGATGAGTGAACGCTTCTGGTGAAGGGGGCAGTGCACGAGTTTGGTCATGCCGGGGGGCGGGGTCCAGTTCCGTCAGGGTGGCTGCGGTATTGGCGGCGTGGCCCGTTGAATGGCTTTTGGCCAGTGCCCGGTTCAGATGGTGTTTGGAGGCTTCTCGGTCGCCGCGCAGGCGCGCGGCATGCCCCAGTCCGATCTCGGCGCGGATCTCGCCTCTGGTGTAGGCCCGTTCGGTCGACACGGACAGGGCGCGCTCGTACAGTTCCGTCGCCCGCCCGGTGTGGCCGCCTGCCAGGGCGGTCCTGCCGAGCCAGGTCAGTGCCTCGACGACCTCGGTCCACAGCCCGAGTTCCTCGGCCATCAGGAGGCCTTCCCGGTGCAGCCGCTCCGTGCGCTCGTGGTCGCCCTCGCGTTCGGCCGCGAGTGCCAGGGACCGGGTGGCCCGGAGCTGGCCCCAGCGGTCGCCGACCTCGTGGAACAGTGCGGCGCCCAGTTCCGCGTGGGATTCGTCCTGGGCCGGGGTGTGGCCCGCGAGTTCGACCAGCGCCGCGGCTTCGCCCCAGAGGTCCCGGGCGGCGCGTGCACCGGCCAGGCTCGCCTCGACCAGCTGCCGCCCCTCGCGGTGGTGGCCGTGGCCGGTCAGACCGGTGCCGATGAACCACTGCAACCGGGCCCGCAGCACTGGATCCTTGACGCCGGTCGTGGGATCCTCACCCGTCGGGAGCGGTGACGCACCGGCCGGTGAGGTGCGCAGTTCGATGCCGGTCAGCCAGGCCCGCGCCGTCAGGAGCGCGGCCGGGGCGGCCTCGCCGTCGGCGGCCAGCGCCGTCTGGAGCGACCTGCGGGCCTCGGTGAGCCGGCCGCACAGGAACCAGTACCACGACAGGGCGTTCACGAGCCGTACCGCGTATCCGGCGGCGTTCCGGGTGACCGCGAGATCGAGCGCACGGCGCAGGTTGACGGTCTCCGCGTTCAGGCGCTCCAGGCAGCACAACTGGTCCGGGCCACGCAACTGCTCGCTCTCCCGCTCGGCCAACTCCGTACAGCGGCGTACGAACCGTGCATGTACGGCCATCTCCTCACCCGCCTCCGCCAGTCGTTCGGCGCAGTAGGCGGCCACTGATTCGAGCAGCCGGAACCGGTTGCCCTCACGGACCACCAGAGAACGGTCCACCAGTCGGGACAGCAGATCGGGTACTCGCTCGGCGCCCAGGCCACCGTCGGCGCAGACCGCCTCGGCGGACGGCAGGGTGCAGCCGTCCGCGTGCACGGCCAGGCGCCGCAGCACGGCCCGCTCGTCCGCGGTCAGCAGCTGCCAGCTCCAGTCGAGCATGCCCCGCAGCGTCCGCTGCCGGGCCGGGAGCCCGCGCCCCCGGACATCGGGCGGGGTGAACCGGTCGTCCAGGCAGGCGGCGAGCTCCCTCGGGCTCAGCGTCCGAAGGCGGGACGCCACGAGTTCCAGCGCGAGCGGAATACCGTCGAGGCGACGGCAGATGGCGGAGACGTCCGCCGCGTTGTCCGCGCCGAGGACGAACCCGGGCGCCGCTGCCGCAGCCCGTTCCACGAACAGCTCGACCGCGCTGGACCGGGCGACCGCCTGCGGATCGGCGCGTTCCGGCAACGCCAGCGGCGGCACCGGATGCACCACCTCGCCGGGGATGTCGAGGGCTTCCTGGCTGGTGAGCAGCAGGTGCCCTGCGGGCACCGCCGACAGCACGGCTCCTGCGAGCACGGCGACCGGCTCGACGAGATGCTCACAGTTGTCCAGCAGGATCAGCAGGTGCTTGTCGGCCACCGCCCGGCACAGCCAGCCCACCAGGTCATCCAGATCGGGCTCCGTCGCCGCGGTGTCGCACAGGCCCAGCGTCGTGATGACCCGCTCAGCGATGTCGTCCGGGGACGACGCGCCACCCAGACCGGCCAGCTCGACCAACCACACGCCGTCGGCGAAACGTTCGGCCACCTCCCGCGCCGCGGCGATCGCCAGTCTTGTCTTGCCCACGCCGCCGAGACCGGTGAGCGTGACGAGACGGGTGCTCGAGCCCGGGCTCAGCCGTGCCCGTACCTGGTCGACCGCCGTGCGCCGACCGATCAGCGGTGTCAGCGGGGTGGGCAGGTTGGTGCGGCACGACAGCGACTCGACCGCGGGCGTGGCCAGCTGCGGCTCCTGGCGCAGGATCGCCTCGTGCAGCGCGGAGACTCCCGGCCCGGGTGACACCCCCAGCTCCTCCGCCAGCTGACGCCGCAGCTCCTGGAAGCTCTGCAGCGCATCGCCCTGCCGTCCGGCCCGGTACAGGGCGCGCATATGGGCCATGCGCAGCCGCTCGCGCAGCGGGTGCCGTGTCACCAGGTCCCCCAGCTCCGCCGCCAGCGCCGTGTGCTCGCCCAGCGTCAGCCGCACTTCGGCCTGCTCCTCGACGACGTTGAGGCGCAGCTCTTCCAGCCGGGCGATCTCACTGTGGGCGAACAGGAACTCGGCTACATCGGCGTAGGCCGGGCCGCGCCATAACGCGAGCGCGTCGGCGAACAGGCTCCCCTTCACCGCCGGCTCCTCGTGGGCGCGGGCACGCTCGGCCAGTTCCTGGAATTTCAGGGCGTCGACCACATCGTCCGCGAGCAGCAGCCGATAGCCGGCGGGCTCGCGGACCACCTGCTCCCGGCCCAGCACGCGGCGCAGCTGGGAGACCTTGGTTTGCAGCGTGTTGACCGACCCGCCCGGTGGGTTGCTCGCCCACAGGTCCTCGATCAGACGGTCCGCCGCAACCGGTCCGCCGCCGTGGACCAGCAGATTCGCCAGCAGGGCCCGCACCTTCGCCTCGGGGACCCTGACCGGCCGCCCCTCGGCGTCCCAGACGGCCAGCGGGCCGAGCACCCCGTAACGCATGGCCGCAGTGTATCGCCGAGTGACCCTCAGGAAATCGTGCGTGAGGGTCGGCACCGTGGCGAGGCACGTTCTCGGAACTCGAAACGCATGGGAGTGCCATGAGCACAACGACCGTACGCAGGGCCGGTGCCCGGGAGTGGGGAGGACTGGCCGTCCTCTCGTTGCCCACCGTGCTGCTGGGCCTCGACGTCACCGTGCTGTACCTCGCCCTCCCCTCGCTGGCTGAAGATCTGCACCCGCGCGGCACCGAAGAGCTGTGGATCATGGACGCCTACGGCTTCATGATCGCCGGCTCCCTGATCACCATGGGCACGCTGGGCGACCGGATCGGCCGCCGCAGGCTGCTGATGACCGGGGCCGCGGCCTTCGGAGCGGTCTCCGTGCTGGCCGCCTACTCCAACAGCGCCGAAATGCTCATCGCCGCGCGTGCGGCCCTGGGGATCGCCGGCGCCACGCTGATGCCGTCCACTCTGGCCCTGATCAGCAACATGTTCACCGATCAGCGCCAGCGCTCATTGGCCATCGGCGTCTGGGCGACGAGCTTCGCGCTCGGCATGGCGCTCGGGCCGGTGGTCGGCGGCGCGATGCTGAACCACTTCTGGTGGGGCTCGGCGTTCCTCCTCGCGGTCCCGGTCGCGATCGTGCTGCTGGTAGCCGCACCAGTGCTGATCCCCGAGTACCGGGCGCCACAGAGCGGCCGGTTCGACCCGCTCAGCGTCGTGCTGTCGCTGACCGCGATCCTGCCGGTGATCTACGCGGTGAAGCGGTTCGCCAAGGACGGCCCCGACGCCCCCACGATCGCCGCCGCGGTGATCGGCCTGGTTTTCGCCGTGCTGTTCGTCCGGCGCCAGGGCAAGCTGGCGAGCCCGCTGCTGGACGTGCGCCTCTTCACCGACCGCACGTTCAGCGCCGCACTGAGCGTCCTGCTCGTCGGCCTTGTCGGCGTCGGCGGCTCGATGCTGCTGATCACCCAGCAGCTCCAGTTCGTGGAGGACCTGCCTCCCATCGAAGCGGGCCTGTGGATGGGGCCGCCCGCGCTGCTGATGTTCCTGGCCGCGATCGGGGCGCCACTGGTCGCGCGCCGCGTGCCGCCGGGAATCGTGGTGGCCGCCACCCTGGCACTGTCCATGGTCGGGTATGTGCTGCTCACCCAGGTGGACGCCTCGGGCGGCATCGCGCTGATGGTGATCGGTTTCGGCCTCGTCTACCTCGGACTCGGGGCGATCGCGGCCCTGGGCACGGGCCTGGTGGTCGGAGCCGCGCCGCCGGAGAAGGCCGGCTCGGCCTCGGCGATGTCGGAGACCGTCCAGGAACTGGGCCTCGCCCTGGGCGTGGCGATCCTGGGCAGCCTGGCCACCGCGGTCTACCGCAACCGCATCGACGACGAGATCCCCGCAGGTACACCGTCCAAGGTGGCCGACGCGGCGGGCGACAGCCTCGCAGGCGCGGTCTCGTCGGCACACCAGCTGCCCGCCGGCTGGCTCGACCACGCCAAGGAGGCGGCCACCTCCGGGATGAACACCGCGATGCTCGTCGCCGCGGTGTGCACCCTGGTCCTCTCGTTCCTGTCCGCCGTCGTGCTGCGGCACGTCGGCACCATCGGCGCCGACGAGCCGGAGGCCGACGAGGCCCTCCCGGCGGAACCTGCCAGGTCGGAAGTCCGACCGCCGCCGGACCCGCACCCCTGGCCGGCGACAGGCGGTGACGCCGGGGCAGGTGGAGTCTCGGGCCCCGGGCCCTCGGCTACTCATCGGCCTCCGCCACCACGGGCTGCTTGCCCTCCCGCCACAGATCGAGGTTGGTGGTCCCGGAAAACGAGTTGATCACCAGCGGATACTCGGTGAGATCCGGCAACCGGACCTCACCCATCGCGGTGAGCGGGCTGCCCGCCGGGACCGCGGCGACCCGGGGCGCCATCACGAGGAGTTCCTCACGGAGACTCCGGCGCCCAGCGTGGGTGCGCATGATGGCCACGTCCGACAGGCCGCTGGTGAGCCCGCCCGCGGGGTCGTCGACCCGCTTCAGACGCACCGGCACATCCGGGTTGGCCTCATGCCACCGGCGCAGTATCCCGCTGGTGTACGCACCGGCGACCGACCAGGCGTATCCCACGCGCAGGGCGCGCACCCGGTGCGGGTCCGAGTGAACCGCACCGGCTCGGCTGGAGACTCGGCCCACACCGCGGTCCGGCTCCTTCGGTACCGGGCCGGGGCCCCTGAGCGGCTGCGCCCGTCGGCGTGATCTTCACTCGGCCGGACCATTCCGTGGTGCCGCACCGGTCGGCGGAACGCAGTGTCGTCATGCAGTCACTCCCCCGGACATTCCCCTCGGACATTCCCCTCGGACATTCCCCTCGGAGAAAGAGTGGTCATGAAGCACATACGGCACGCCGCCCGGCGGGCACTCCCCCTGGCCGTCCTCCTTCCCGCCGCCGCGCTGATGGCCGCCGGCCCGTCCGTGGCCTCCGAGAGCGCCGGCGGCGGTGAGCCCCGTGAGGGCGCCAGGCCGACCATCGTGCTGGTGCACGGCGCCTGGGCGGACGCCTCGGGCTGGAACGAGGTCATGCGGAGCCTCCAGGCCCAGGGCTTTCCGGTGGTCGCCGCCTCGAACCCGCTGCGCAGCCTCTCCGGCGACGCCGCCTACCTCGCCGACCGACTGAAGTCGATCAAGGGCCCCGTCGTTCTCGTCGGTCACTCCTACGGCGGTGCGGTGATCACCAACGCGGCGGCCGGCAACCCGAACGTCACGTCCCTCGTCTACATCGCGGGGTTCGCCCCGGACCAGGGCGAGACGGTGCTGGAGCTGATCGCCCGGCACCCCGGCAGCCACCTGACGGACGACCCCGAGGCACCCCTTCCCACCGCGCTGGACGCGGTGCAGCTCGGCGGCGGCCCCGACGACGTCGACCTGTACATCAAGCCGGAAACCTTCAGCGACGTCTTCCTGAGCGACCGGCTCGACGCCGCCCGGGCGAACGCCCTGGCCGCCTCGCAGCGGCCCGCGAACGCGGCCACGAGCGGCCAGCCGAGCAAGGGGGCCGCGTGGAAGACGATTCCCTCCTGGTCCCTCGTGGCCACCGACGACCGCACGATCGGTACCGAGAACCTGCGTTTCATGGCCGAGCGGGCGGGCTCGACCACCGTCGAGGTCGACGCCCCGCACGCCGTACTGGAGACCAACCCGGGCGACGTCACCGACCTGGTTCTGCGGGCCGCGCACGGCTCGCGCCCCAGCCTCGCCGCGACGGGTGCGGGCGAGCAGGCCGCGGCGCTCGGCGGCGCGGCGGTCCTCGCGGTGGCCGGGGGCACGGCCCTGGTCGTCCGGTCCCGACGCGCCTGAGACGGCCGCCGGGAACGTACTGCCCGGAACGTACTGAGGCGCCTGCCCGCGGTCCGCGGGCAGGCCGTCAGCCCGTGTCCTACGCCTCCGGGGCGAGCAGCGGTACGTCGAGGCGGCCGGCGAGCTCGTCCACCGTGGTGCCGAAGGTCTGGGCGACCCTGAGCCCTTGGGGGGTGATGTCGAAGACCGCGAGGTCCGTGTAGACGCGGTCGACGCAGCGCAGCCCGGTGAGCGGGTAGGTGCAGTCGGGCACCAGCTTGGGGGCGCCGGTCTTCGTGAAGAGCGTCATCATGACGAACACCTTCTTGGCGCCGATCGCGAGGTCCATGGCTCCGCCGACGGCGGGGACGGCGTCGGGTGCTCCCGTGTGCCAGTTGGCCAGGTCGCCGGTGGCCGAGACCTGGAACGCGCCCATGACGCAGATGTCCAGGTGGCCGCCGCGCATCATCGCGAACGAGTCGGCGTGGTGGAAGTAGGAGGCTCCGGGCAGTTCGGTCACCGGGACCTTGCCCGCGTTCGTCAGGTCGGGGTCGGCCTCGCCCTCCTTCGCCGCGGGCCCCATGTTGAGCATGCCGTTCTCGGTGTGCAGGACCACGCCGGAGTCGGCGGGCAGGTGGTCGGCGACGAGGGTCGGCTGCCCGATGCCCAGGTTGACGAAGGCGCCCCGGGGGATGTCGCGCGCCACGAGGGCGGCCATGTCGTGCTTGCTCAGCGGGCCCTGGTCGCTCGTCGCACCCTGGTCGTTCGTCACTCGGGTCGTGGTCATGCGGGGTCGGTCTCCTTCACCACGCGGTCGACGTAGATGCCGGGGGTCACGACGGTTTCGGGATCGAGGTCGCCGGTCCCGACGATCTCGCGGACCTGTGCGATCACCGTGGTCGCGGCGGTGGCCATGACCGGGCCGAAGTTGCGGGCGGTCCTGCGGTAGACGAGGTTGCCCATGCGGTCGGCGCGGTGGGCGCCGATCAGCGCGACGTCACCCTTGATCGGGTACTCCAGTACGTAGGTGCGGCCGTCGATCTCGCGGGTCTCCCTGCCCTCCGTGAGGAGGGTGCCCACACCGGTGGGGCAGAAGAAGGCGCCGATGCCGGCCCCGGCCGCCCTCATCCGCTCCGCGAGGTTGCCCTGGGGGACGACCTCGAGTTCGATCCTGCCCGTCCGGTAGAGGTCGTCGAACACCCACGAGTCCGCCTGGCGCGGGAAGGAGCAGATCACCTTGCGGACCCGCCCCTTGGCGAGCAGCGCGGCGAGTCCGGTGTCGCCGTTGCCGGCGTTGTTGGAGACGACGGTGAGGTCCTTGGCGCCCTGGCGTATGAGGGCGTCGATCAGGTCGACCGGCATGCCCGCCATGCCGAACCCCCCGACGAGCACGGTCGAGCCGTCCTCGGTCCCGGCCACCGCCTCGTCGGCGTGGTCGCACAGCAGGGTGGTCATCGGCTTCCTCCCGAGACGTTCTCCAGGACCACGGCGAGCGCCTGGCCGACTCCGATGCAGATGGCGGCGACGCCCCACCGCTGTCCCGACTCCTGGAGCCGGTGGGCGAGGGTGCCCAGGATCCTGCCTCCGGAGGCGCCCAGGGGGTGGCCGAGCGCGATCGCGCCGCCCTTGGTGTTGACGATCTCCGGGTCGATGTCCCAGGCGTCGACGCAGGCCAGCGACTGGACGGCGAAGGCCTCGTTGAGCTCGACGGCGGCGACGTCGGACCAGGTGATCCCGGCGCCCTTCAGCGCCCGGTTCGCCGCCTCCACGGGGGCGTATCCGAACATCTGCGGGTCCAGCGCGGACACGCCGCGGCCGGCGACGCGGGCGACGGGGTCGGTGCCGATGCGCGCGGCGGCGTCGCCCGAGCCGAGCAGGACCGCCGAGGCGCCGTCGCTCAGCGGGGAGGCGTTGCCGGCCGTGATGACGCCGTCGGGGCGGAAGACCGGCTTGAGTCCGGCCAGCTTCCCGGCGGTCGAACCGGGGCGGATCCCCTCGTCCCGCGTGACGGTCGTGCCCTTGGCGTCCGTGACGACGGGCACCACCAGGTCGTCGTAGAAGCCCGCGTTCCAGGCGTCGTCGGCGAGGTTGTGGGAGCGGGCGGCGAACTCGTCCTGCCGGTCCCGGGCGAGGGAGAAGCGGTCGGCGAGCTGCTCGTTCGCCTCGCCCAGGGAGACGGTCCACTCCTTCGGCATGCGCTGGTTGACCAGCCGCCACCCGAGCGTGGTGGACACGGCCGTCACGTCCCCGGCGGGGAACGCGCGCGAGGGCTTGGGCAGGACCCAGGGCGCCCTGGTCATCGACTCGACGCCGCCGGTGAGCACGATGTCCACGTCGCCGGTCTCGATGGCGCGGGAGGCGATGACGGCGGCGTCCAGGGAGGAGCCGCACAGCCGGTTGACGGTCGTGGCGGGGACCGAGGTGGGCAGTCCCGCGAGGAGTACGGCCATCCTGCCGACGTTGCGGTTGTCCTCGCCCGCGCCGTTGGCGTTGCCCCAGACGACGTCGTCGATCTCCGCCGGGTCGAGCGCGGGGGTCTTGGCCAGGGCCCCGGTGACAGCCACCGCGGCGAGGTCGTCGGGCCGGACGTCGGCGAGGGCCCCCGAGAACTTGCCGAAGGGCGTTCTTGCCGCTGCGTAAAGGTAACTGTCGCTCACGTCCCCACGGTACGAGCGCCCGCTTCATCATGTCCAAGACCTGGTCCGCATCGATTCATAAGGCCGCCTTATAAAATGGGGCGTATGGAACTCCGTCAGCTCCGCTCCTTCCTCGCTCTGGCCGAGGAGTGCCATTTCGGGCGCGCGGCCGCCCGGCTGCACGTGGCGCAGCCGGCCCTGTCCCAGCAGATCAAGCAGTTGGAGCGGGAGCTGGGCCTCCCGCTGTTCCACCGGTCCACCCGACACGTCGAGCTGACCGAGGCCGGCCGTCACCTCACCGACTACGCACGCGCCCTCGTCACGGAGGAGGAACGCGCGCGGATCCATCTGCGGGAGCTCGCCACCGGTCACGCGGGCCGGGTCTCGGTCGGCTTCATCGGCACGGCCACCTACGACGTCCTGCCGAAGGTCGCCCGCACCGTACGGGCGAAGCTGCCGGGCATCACCCTGGACCTGCGGGGTGAGCTGCTGACCCCGCTGCTCGTCGAGGGCCTGCTCTCCGGCACGTTCGACCTCGCCGTCCTGCGGGGCGCGGTGTCGGAGGAGAACATCCGCACCACGCCGTTGCGGTCCGAGCCGCTGGTGGCCGTGCTGCCGTCCCACCACCGGCTGGCGGGACGTCGGAGCATCCCGCTGAAGGCCCTGGCCGACGAGCCGTTCGTCATTCACCCCTCCCAGTCCCGGTCCTCGATGTACGACCGGGTCCTGTCCGCCTGCCGGCGGGCCGGTTTCCGGCCCGCCCCGCTCACCGAGGTCGGCGAGACCGCCACCCTGGTCGTCCTCGTCGCGGCAGGGCACGGCGTGGCCCTCGTACCGCAGTCGGTGCAGAGCCTGAGCCTGGACGGCGCGACCTACGTACCGCTCACCGGCGACGAGTCCGTCGAACTGGTACTGGCCCGGCGCGCGCACCGCGTCCCGGCCGCGGCCGAGCAGGTCGCCTCGGTGATCGAGGACTGCGCCCGCGGCTGAGGCGCACGCGCCCGGAAGGTACGGGGCCTCGTGGCCGTGACTGGGGCCGGGACCGGCGTGGCCGCGACCTTGGCCGAGACCGGCGTGGCCGGCGCCGTCGCGACCGGGGCCGGTCGCGGCGTGGCCGTGACCGTGGCCGGGACCGTCACCGCCGGGTTCCGCCGGTTCGACCGCGCGCCCCTTGCCCCCGTTTCCACTCAGCGGAATGATGCCGTCCATGGCAGGCAACGCCGCGACACCCGGGCGCTCGGTGACCAGCCGCGCGCTGGCGGTCCTGGGCGCCTTCGACGTACGGCATCGTCAGCTCGGCCTCACCGACCTCGCGGCCCGGGCCGGTCTCCCGGTCGCGACCGCGCACCGGCTGGTCGGCGAGCTCGTCGCATGGGGCGCGCTGAGCCGCACCGACTCCGGCGAGTACGTCGTCGGGCGCCGGCTGTGGGACATCGGCCTGCTCGCGCCCGTGCACACCGGGCTGCGGCAGATCGCCTCCCCGTACCTCCACGACCTCTACGGCGCGACCCTCGCCACCGTGCACCTGGCGGTACGCGACGGCCGGCAGGCGCTGTACCTCGACAGGCTCTCCGGACACGCCTCGGTGCCGGTGGTCAGCTCGATCGGCGCACGTCTGCCGCTGCACGCGACGGGCGTCGGCAAGGTGCTGCTCGCGCACGCCCCGGACGACGTCCGGGCCGAGGTGCTCGCCGCCCTCCCGCGGATCACCCCGTACACGGTGAGCCGGCCGGGCCTGCTGCGGCGCCAGCTCGACAAGGTGCGCGAGGACGATTACGCCACGACGGTGGACGAGATGAGCCTGGGCGCTAGTTCCGTGGCCGTGCCGATCCGGTCCGGCGGGGACGTGGTCGCGGCGCTCGGCCTCGTCGCACCCAGCCTCAGACGCGACCGGCCACGGCTGGTCAGCGCCCTCCAGGTGGCGGCCCGGGGGATCGGACGCAGCCTCCTGGGGCCGGTCGGCCACTGAGCCGGGATTCCCCCGGGTCGCTGCCCCCGGCGGCCACGGCACCGGCCGTGGTCGCGCTGCCCGGCCCGGCGGCACCGGGCGGCCCCACCCGGCCGGACCCAAGCAGCCCGGAGCGAGTACCGTTGACCCGTTCGTGAAGAATACGAAGAACGTCCGGGTCGAAGCTCCCGGGCTCCCGGCCCTCCCTCGTCGGGCGGCTGGTCCGGCGGACATGACCGTCCCGGGACGGCCCGGGCAACACCGCGGAGGAGGCGAACGAAGCAGTGACCGCTCATTCCCGCCGCCCTCCCCCCACGTCGCCCCGCGCCTTCCGGGGCCTCGCCGCCCGCGCGGGACCCGCCCGACTCCGGGCCCGGAAGCGGGACCGGCGGAAGGGCGGACAGCAGGACCGGCGGGAGGACAGGCAGCAGGACCGGCGCGGCGACGGTTCCTGGCCGGTGCGGTCCCCAGGGCGGCTGCGGTCCCTGCTCCGGGTGCGCAGCGTGGCCGGCCAGGTGTTCGTACTGCAGATCCTCCTCGTGGCCCTGATCGTCACCACCGCGCTGGTCGCTCTCGTGCTCCAGGCCCGGCGTGACAGCACCCACGAGGCCGAGTCCCGGTCCCTGGCCATCGCCACGACGTTCGCCCGATCCCCGCAGACGGTGACGGCGATGACCGGCCCCGACCCCTCCGCGGTACTGCAGCCGGTCGCCGAGAGGATCAGGCGGGCGACCGATGTGGACCTCATCATCGTGTACTCGCCGGACGGGGTCCGCCTGACACACCCGGACCCCTCCAGGATCGGGAAGACCGGCGAAGGCCCGTTCGTGTCGCCGGCCTCCCCCCGGACCCAGCAGGTCGACACCTCCAGGGGCCGCTCGGTGGTCGCGTACGTCCCCGTCACCGAGCCCGACGGGACGACGGTCGGCTCGGTGGGGGTCGGGATCACGGTCGACAAGGTGGCCGGCATGGCGGCCGAGCAGCTGCCGGTGCTCCTGGGGGCCGCGGGCGGAGCGCTGGCCCTGTGTGCGGGCGGCACCGCCCTGGTGAGCCGGCGGCTGCTGCGCCAGACCCGCGGTCTCGGTCCGGTGGAGATGACACGGATGTACGACCACCACGACGCGGTGCTGCACGCGGTGCGGGAAGGGGTGCTGATCGTCGGCGGGGACGGGCGGCTGGTGCTGGCCAACGACGAGGCGCGGCGGCTGCTGGAGCTGCCGCCGGACGTGGAACGGCGGCTCGTCTGCGACCTCGGCCTGGACCCGGACATCACCGACCTGCTGACGTCGGACCGGGCGGCCACCGACGAGGTGCGCCTCACGGCGGACCGGCTGCTGGCGGTGAACAAGCGGCCCACCGACCCTCACGGCAGGCACACCGGAAGCGTGGTGACCCTCAGGGACACCACGGAGCTGCGCACCCTCTCGGGGCGGGCCGACGTGGCGCGCGAGCGGCTGACGCTCCTCTACGACGCGGGGACACGGATCGGCTCCGCCCTCGATGTGGAGCGCACCGCCCAGGAACTGGCGCAGGTGGCGGTTCCGCGCTTCGCCGACATCGCCACCGTCGATCTGGCCGAGGGGGTGCTGCGCGGCCAGGAGCCGGACGCGGCGGTCACCGGGCTGCGCCGTACGGCGGCGGCCGGCGACGACGCCGGCCGGCTGACACCGGTGGGCCGCCCGATCCCCCTCACGGCCCACACGCCCCAGGCGCTCTGCGTGGAGACCAGGCAGGCGGTACTGGAGGCGGATCTGCGCGCCGCCCAGGGGTGGCGGGTGCTGGACCCGGAACGCGCCGGCCACGTTCTGGACCACGGCGTCCATTCCCTGATCGCGGTGCCGCTCCTGGCGCGCGGCACGGTACTGGGCGTGGTGACCTTCTGGCGCTCGCGGGGTACGGAGCCGTTCGACCCGGAGGAGGCGCCCTTCGCCGAGGAACTGGCCGCCCGTGCCGCGGTGGCACTCGACAACGCCCGCCGCTACACCCGCGAGCACACCCTGGCGGTCACCCTGCAGCGCAGTCTGCTGCCCCGTGACCTGCCGGACCTGAGCGCGCTGGAGGTGGCCCACCGCTATCTGCCGGCCCAGTCCGGGGTGGGTGGGGACTGGTTCGACGTCATCGAGCTGTCCGGGGCCCGGGTCGCGCTGGTGGTCGGGGACGTGGTGGGGCACGGTCTGCACGCGGCGGCCACCATGGGGCGGCTGCGCACCGCGGTGCACAACTTCGCCACCCTGGACCTCGCCCCCGACGAACTGCTGGCCCGCCTGGACGACCTGGTGGCCCGGCTCGCCCGGGAGCGGGCCGCCCAGGGCGACGACGAGGGGCCCATCGGGGCCACCTGCCTGTACGTGGTCTACGACCCGGCCTCCGGCAGGTGCAGCGCGGCCCGCGCCGGCCACCTGCCGCCCGCCCTCGTCCGGCCGGACGGAAGCGTGGAGTTCCCCGAACTGCCCGCCGGCCCGCCCCTGGGCCTGGGCGGCCTGCCCTTCGAGAGCATCGAGTTCCAGGTGCCCGCGGGAAGCCGGCTCGTGCTCTACACGGACGGGCTCGTCGAGGACCGCACCCGGGACATCGACGTCGGGCTCGAGATCCTGCGGGACACGCTGTCCCACCCCGGCCGGTCCCCCGAACAGACCTGCGAGGCCGTGTTCGACGCCCTGCTGCCCGACCGCGCGAGCGACGACATCGCCCTGCTGGTCGCCCGCACCCGTGTGCTCGACCCCGGGCAGGTCGCCGGCTGGGACGTGCCCCGCGAGGCGGCGGCCGTCTCCCGGGTCCGCGCCGACGTCACCCGGCAGCTGGCGGACTGGGACCTGACGCACGCGGGCTTCACCACCGGGCTCATCCTCAGCGAACTGGTCACCAACGCCATCCGGCACGGCACCGTCCCCATCCACGTCCGCCTGCTCCGGGACCGCCGCCTGATCTGCGAGGTCTCCGACGGCAGCAGCACCTCACCCCATCTGCGCCAGGCGGCGACCACGGACGAGGGCGGCCGCGGTCTGTTCCTCGTCGCCCGCTACGCCGAACGCTGGGGCACCAGGTACACGCCGAACGGCAAGGTCATCTGGACCGAGCAGCCACTGAACGGAACGCGGGGCGGGGCCGGCGGCGCCATGAGCGGCGACGACGTGCTCGACCTGTGGACCGACGTCACCCTCTGACCCGCCCGCGCGGACCCGCTCGCGGCATTCATTCCGTTCATCAGTTGCCCGGCCGGGCACTGCTGCGCCGGTCCCCCGACGACGGTCCGGGCGCCGCGGTCGCGCCCGACCACCGCATCCCGGTACCGAAACCACGGCGGCTGAGCCGCTCGCCGGCTCCGGCGTAGCCCGAGGACGGTATGCACCGCCTCGGCGGCGGACGCCCCCACCACCCTGTTCCTCTCCGTCAGGTCACTCGCTCGACGCCGGGGCGGCTCGTTTGGTGCAGGAGGTGATCAGCACCGTTTCCGTGCGGTCGACGCCGTCGAGTGAGCCGATGCGGTCGGCGAGGTAGGTGTGCAGAGCGTTGGCGTATCGACAGACAGCAGGGCGAAGAGCGAGTAGCCGTCGATGTTCGGGACGTTGGGGTGCCGCCGTCGACGCCAGGGAGGTCGAGGTTGGGCTCCTCGCGTATCCGGACGGACGCCAGCTTGGGCCCGCCGGTCCGGACGGCCTCGCGCCACCAGGCAGTTCTACGATTTCAGTTCATGACGACTCCCGACTGCTCCCCGCACCCGCAGGGTGAATTCGACAGTGGCGAAGTCTGCGGGATCCTCACGCGTCCTCACCTCCGACACCGTGGGCATTTCCGCACAGCCTCGCCGACCGACGGACGGCCCCGTGCTCACCAATTGGTGCGCACAGGACCGTAGTTGTCTTTCGTGGTGCGGGTCAGGTGTCCAGCGCGCCGTCCTTCACGGCAGACACGAAGGACGCCCAGCCACCAGCCGGGAACACCAGGACCGGGCCGTGCGGAGACTTGCTGTCCCGGATGGGAACGACGGCTGGGAAGTCGTCGGAGACCTCGATACAGGCACCGCCGTCCGGGTTGCTGTAGCTGCTCTTGCGCCACTTCACGGTACCCGGGGCTATGGATCGCACAGCGTTTCCTCCATCAGGCGCAGGATGAACATTTGCGACTCGGCAGGGGGCATGGCCTTGTCCCGCACTACATCGTAAGCACGTTGCAGGCGTTCGACCCGTGTGCTTTCCTCGATGAGCTCGCCTGTGTGGGCATTCTCCGTGTACGCCACCGGGCGGCCGTCCTTGAGCCGCAAGTACCAGACGTCCGTGGCGACCAGGCCGTGCACTCCGGCCCTCTGCGGGAGGACCTGCACCGTTACGTTTTCCCGCTCGGCCATCTCACCCAGGTACTCCAACTGCCCACGCCACTCCCCCTCGTTCTTCAACGGTGTACGCAGGACTGCTTCAGCGAGGATCGTTCGGAACGGCGGGCCGTCCGCGTCTTCCAGAAGCTCCCGGCGCCCGACCCGGGCCTTCACCTGCCGCTCCAGTTCCGCCCCTTTGATCCCGCCCGCCGCCAGCACCTCCCGCGCGTACCCCTCCGTCTGCAGCAGCCCCGGCACCACGCTCACCGCGAAGTGCCACAGGCTCACCGCCTGCGCCTCCAGCGCCATGTACCGCCGGTACTGCTCGCGGAACTGCGTGTGGTCCCCGGCGGCCAGCTCCCACAGGGCCAGCAGCATCCCCGGGGCCCCGTAGTACTGGTCGAGGGCCTGGGCGACCTCGGGGCTGCCCAGGGTGTCGCCCTTCTCCATCTTGCCGAAGAGCGACCAGTCCCAGCCCAGCCGCTCTCCGAGCTGCCGCAGGCTGACGCCCTTCTGGGCCCGCAGCCGTCGTAGTTCCTCGGCGAACCGCTGACGCGGCTCCTGGCTGCGGCTCGTGACGACGCGGCGCTGCGACAAGGGCGTTCACCTCCACGGACGGTGCGGAAGGCGCGTCCGTCCTCGCTCTCGTGACGCGCCGAGTACGCAACCTAATGCGTGGTGTTGGGGGAATACCGTCGTTTCACGCCGATTCACCCGGTCGTATTCCCCTACCGCGTGCCCGCCGTCGCCTTCTCCGGGGTCACCACCGTGTCCCAGTGGACCGTGCGGTCGCACCAGTGGTCGAGGAGGACGTGGTCGTGGCCCACGGCCAGGAGGCCGGCGCCGGTTTCGGTGCGGTAGGCCTCGACCACCGCCACCAGCGCCGCCGTCGTCGACGCGTCGAGCATCGCGGTCATCTCGTCGCAGATCAGCCAGCGGGGGCGGAGCACCAGCGCGCGGGCCAGGCAGGCGCGTTGGAGCTGGCCGTCGCTGACCTCGTGGGGGCGGCGGGTGAGGAGGTCGGGGGTGAGGCCGACGGAGGCGGCCAGTTCCGGGACGCGTTGGGGGACGGTGTCGCGGCGGCCGGTGGCGCGCAGGGGTTCGGCGATCAGGTCGGCGAGGCTCAGGCGGGGGTCGGCGGAGAGGCGGGGTTGCTGGAAGACCACGCCGAAGGCGGTGCGCAGGTCTCGCGGGGCCCGGTGGCGCCAGTGGCGTACCGGGGTGCCGTCCAGGAGGAGGGTGCCCGCGTCGGGGCGGTGCAGGAGGGCGGCGACCCGGGCCAGGGTCGACTTGCCGCAGCCGCTGGGGCCGAGCAGGCCGACGGCCTCGCCGGGGGCGACGGCCAGTGAGGCGTCACGTACGACGGGGGCCGAGCGTCGGTCGTAGCCGGCGGTGATGGCGCGCAGTTCAAGCACGGGCGGTCTCCGGAGCGGGGCTGGCCTCGACGACGGGGTGGTGGCAGGCGGTGGTGGTGGTCAGGGGCGGGAGGGTGGCGCAGGTGGGGGTGGCCCGGTCGCAGCGGGGGGCGAAGGCGCAGCCTTCGGGGAGGGCGCCGAGTTCGGGGGGCATGCCGGGGATGGGGGTGAAGTCCCGGTCGGGGAGGGCGTTCAGGAGGCCTCGGCTGTAGGGGTGGCGGGGGCCGGGGGTGCCGAAGAAGGTTTTCGCGTCGGTGAGTTCGACGATGCGGCCCGCGTACATGACGGCGACGCGGTCGGCGATGCGTTCGGCGGCGGCGAGGTCGTGGGTGATGATCAGGAGGGCTCGGTCGCCGGCGGCGTCGACGTGGCCGCGGAGTTCGTCGACGGTGTGGTCGACGAGGTCGCGGTCGAGGCCGGTGGTGGGTTCGTCGGCGAGGAGGAGGGGTGCGTCGCCGACGAGGGCGAGGGCGGTGGCGGCGCGCTGGGCGAGGCCGCCGGAGAGTTCGTGCGGGTGGCGGTCGAGGTGGTCGGCGGGGAAGGCCGCGCGGGCGGCGGCCTTTTCCCCGGCTGCGCGCAGGGCCGCGCGGCCGCGTACGCCGGTGAGTGCGGCGACCGTCTCCTCCATCTGTGCGCGGATGGTGCGGACCGGGGTGAGGTGGGCGGCCGGGCTCTGCGGGATGAGGCCGATGCGCCGGCCGCGCACGGTGCGGGCGAGGGTGCGTTCGTCGGCGGCGAGCAGGTCGAGGTCGCCGAGGAGGGCGCTGCCGGCGGTCTGCGCGTTGGCGGGGAGCAGGCCGAGGAGGGCGGAGGCGAGGACGGACTTGCCGCAGCCGCTCTCGCCGATCAGGGCGAGGCATTCGCCGGGTACGACGTCGAAGTGGGCGTCGGTGACGGCGGCGACGGGGCCCGGGCCGGGCACCAGGAAGCGCACCGACAGTCCGCGTACGGAGAGGACGGGAGGTCGCTCGGTCACAGCATGAGCTCCGATCGGCGGCGGGGGTTGATCCGTTCCCGCCACACTCCGGCGAGTCCGGCGATGGCGAGGGTGGGGATGATCAGGAACAGGCCGGGGAAGAGGGTGGGCCACCACTGGCCGGCGAGCAGGGTGCCGCGGGCGCCCTGGATGAGGGTGCCGAGGCTGGCGGTGTGGGTGGGCAGGCCGAGGCCGAGGAAGGACAGCGCCGATTCGTGCCACATGGCGTGCGGGATCATCAGGACGGCGGCGAGTCCCGCCTGTGGCAGTACCCCGGGCAGCAGGTGGCGCAGGACGACCCGTCGGCGGGAGGCGCCGCCGGAGACGGCCGCGTCGATGTACGGGCGGGAGCGCAGGGAGAGGACCTCGGCGCGGACGATGCGGGCGGTGGACAGCCAGTGGGTGGCGGCGACCGACACCACCACCGGCCACACGCCCGGCCGGAACATGGCGACGATGAAGATGCCGAGCAGCAGGTGCGGGACGGAGGAGATGGTGTCGACCAGGCGCATGACGAGGCGGTCGACCCAGCCGCCGAGTGCTCCGGCGGCGGCTCCGACGGCGGTGCCGATCACGGTGGCGGTGAGGGCGGCCACGACTCCGACGAGCAGGGAGACCCGCAGGCCGTAGACGCAGCGCAGCAGCAGGTCGCGGCCCACGTCGTCGGTGCCGAAGGGGTGGGCCCAGCTCGGTGGGAGGAGCTTCGAGGCGAGGTCGACGGCCTGCTGGTCGAGCTGGACCAGCGGTGGGACGAGCAGGACCGCGAGGGCGGTGAGGCCGACCAGGGTGGCGGAGACGCGCAGGCGCAGGGTGTGGGTGGAGCGGCGTGCGGTGCCGCGTGGGCGCCACGCCGGTTCCGTTGCCGGGCCGGGTGTCGTGCCGGCCTTGGTGCGGGCCGTCGTTCCGGCTGTGGATTCAGTCATCGCCATCACATCTCACCGAGCTTCACCCTCGGGTCGGTCAGTCCGTACAGGAGGTCCGCCAGGAGGTTTCCGGCGAGGACGGCGGCGGTGGCGAGGGTCGTCAGCGCGGCCAGGAGCGGGAAGTCGACGGCGGTGGCCGCCTCGACGGTGGCGGCGGCGATGCCGGGCCAGCTGAAGACGGTCTCCACCAGCAGGGCGCCGGTGATGAGTTCGGGTACGCGGGAGCCGATCAGGGTGAGGACGGGCAGGAGTCCGGAGCGCAGGGCGTGGCCGAGCAGGACGGTGCGTTCGTCGAGGCCGCGGGCGCGGGCGCCGCGTACGGGGTCCTCCGCGAGGGCGTCGCCGACGCCCTGGCGTACGTACAGGGTGAACCAGGGGAGCTGGGAGACGGCGAGGACGCCGGCGGGGAGGACCAGGTGGTGTGCGACCTGTCCCGCGGTGACGTGTTCGCTGTCGGTGTCGGTGAGGCCGCCGGCCGGGAGGACGCCGAGGTGGAGGGCGAACAGCCAGACGGCGAGCAGGGCGATCCAGAAGACCGGCGCGGCCTCCAGGGAGTACGCGAGGGAGGTGACCGTACGGTCGAGGGGTGAGCCGGGGCGGCGGGCGGCGAGGACGCCGAGCAGGGTGCCGAGCAGGATGGCGACGGTGAACGCGACGGCGCACAGCAGGGTGGACCACACGATCCGCTCGCCGATGGCCTCGGCGACCGGCTGGCGCAGCACGCTGGACTGGCCGAGGTCGCCGGTGACGGCGGAGGTCAGCCATTCCCACCACTGGACGGCGAAGGGGCGGTCCACGCCGAGGTTCTCGCGGAGCCGGTCCAGGGTTTCCTGGTCGGCGCCGAGGGCGGCGGTGCCGGCGTAGGCCTTGACGGGGTCGAAGGGGGAGGCGGCGGCGATGGCGAAGACGCCGAAGGTGACGACGAGCAGGACGGGCACGGCGAGCAGGGCCCGCCGTGCCACGAGGCGGGCCATGGGGCCCCAGGGCAGTGGGGTCACTTCTTCGGCTTCCAGTCCTCGGCGTTCCACCAGGGGCCGCTGGCGAAGCCGTGCTCGTGCGGTTCGACCTGGGTGGTGAGTGCGTCCCAGCGGTCGGCGAGGACGTAGAGGTGGTCGATGTGGGTGAGGAAGGTGTAGCCGGGGTTCTTGACGAGTTCGCGCTGGAGGTCGTCGTAGGCGGCCTTGCGGTCCTCGGGGTCCTGGCTGCGGCGGCCGGTTTCGAGGGCCTGGTCGACGGCGGGGTTGTCGTAGCGGGCCATGTTGTTGAAGCCGTCGCCGGCGAGGGAGGAGTGCAGGAGGGTGTAGAGGCCGAAGTCGGGGTCGCCGGTGCTGCCGAAGCCGGCGAGGACGGCGTCCTTGCCCATCCGGGGTTCGATGACCTCCCAGGTGGCGCCCTCGACCTTGACGTCGATGCCTGCCTTCTTGGCGTCGGAGGCGTAGGCGAGGGCGTGGTCCTGGCGGACCTTGTCGCCGGAGGGGTAGTAGAGGGTGAAGGAGGCCCGGACGCCGTCCTTGGCGCGGATGCCGTCCTTGCCGGCCTTCCAGCCGTCGCGGTCGAGGATGCTTTCGGCCCCGGCGAGGTCCTGGGGGCGTTCGATGTCCTTGGTGTACCAGGTGTCGTCGAGGGGCAGCGGCCCGTAGGCGGGGCGGCCTGCTCCGTCGAGGATCTTGTCGACCATGGCCTTGCGGTCCACGGCGAGGTCGAGGGCGCGGCGGATCGCGGTGTCGCCGGTGACCTTGTTCGCGGTGGGGAGGGTGACGGCGCGGAAGTCGTAGGAGGTGGCCCGGTAGGTCTTGAGGCCGTCGTCGTTCTTGAAGGTGGCGGCGAGGTTGGGCGGGAGGGTCGCGCCGTCGAGGTCGCCGGAGCGCAGGCGGGTGGCGCGGACGTCGTCGTCGGCGATGATCGCCATGGTGAGTTTTTTCACCTTCGGGGCGCCGCCCCAGTAGTCCGGGTTCGCCTTGAAGGTGAGTTTCTCGCCCTTGCTCCAGCCGGTGAGGACGTACGGTCCGGTGCCGACCGGTTCGGTGTTGAAGGCGCCGGTGTTGGGGTCCTGCCCGCCCGCGATGTGCTCGGGGACGATGGGCAGGACGGTGCGGGCGGCGAAGGCCGCGTACGGGTACTTGAGGGTGAAGACGACCTTGTCGTCGCCGTCCGCGCGGACCTGTTCGACGGCGTCCAGTTCGCTCTTGGCGGTGTTGTTGGTCTTGTCGTCGAGCACCGTTTCGTACGTGTAGACCACGTCCTCGGCGGTGAGGGGTTCGCCGTCGCTGAACGTCACGCCGGAGCGCAGGGTGTAGGTGTAGGTGCGGCCGTCGTCGCCGATCTCGGGCAGGGCCTTCGCCAGGGCGGGCTTGAGTTCCAGGTCGGCCTCCCGGGCGAGCAGCCCGTCGAAGATCTTGGAGTTGCCGTCCTTGCCGTAGCCGAGCAGGGGGCTCAGGGTGTCGGGTTCGGAGGGAACGCCGATCACCACGGACTCGGCGGACCCGCCGCCGCCCGCGCCGGCGTCCGAGCCGCCGGTCGGCGCCGAGCAGGCGGCGGCCAGCGCGAGCGCGGCGGCGGTGGTCGCCGCGCCGGTGGTACGCCGTATTCGTCGGGTCGTCATCGAACCTCACACCTCTGCTGACTGGAATGCGTTGTTGCATATTAATTGCAGCAAGGTTCTGCCCAGGGCCCCGGCCCCTCATGCCGGCACTTCGGCGATCTGCGGCCGCCCGAGTGCCACCCCCTGCCATCGACGGGCGTCGGGCGTCAAGACCGCAGGTGTGCGCGGGGGTACGGGCTGCGGAACGCCGTCCGCGCGCCCCCGGTACCCGCTTGTCACCGGGCCGGAGCCGGTCTACTGTCGCCACGCCTTGGTGAACGGGAAATCCGGTGCGATACCGGTGCGGCCCTCGCCACTGTGATCGGGAAGTCCGGCTCCGGCCCCTGGTCCTGTCCCCGACAGGACCGACGGGGCAGCCACTGGGTCCATCCAGGACCCGGGAAGGCGGAGCTCGGGCGGTGGTACCCGTCAGCCAGGAGACCGGCCAAGGCGCGTCAACCATCCACGAGGTGCTGGAGAGGGTCTGCTGAGCCATGCACATTGCCGAGGGTTTTCTGCCACCGGCGCACGCGGTCGCCTGGGGCGCCGCGTCGGCGCCGTTCGTCGTCCACGGAGCCCGGTCGCTGATCCGTGAAGTCAGGGAACATCCCGAGAGCACGTTGTTGCTCGGTGCCTCGGGGGCGTTCACCTTCGTTCTGTCCGCGCTGAAACTGCCCTCGGTGACCGGGAGTTGCTCCCATCCCACCGGCACCGGGCTGGGCGCCATCCTGTTCCGGCCGCCGGTCATGGCGGTGCTGGGCACCATCACCCTGTTGTTCCAGGCCCTGTTGCTCGCCCATGGCGGGCTGACCACGCTGGGCGCCAACGTCTTCTCCATGGCGGTCGTCGGGCCGTGGGCGGGGTACGGCGTGTACCGGCTGGCGCGGCGGTGCGGGGCGCCGCTGATGGCGGCGGTGTTCTGCGGCGCGTTCGTCGCCGACCTGTCCACGTACTGCGTCACCAGCGTGCAGCTGGCTCTCGCCTTCCCCGACCCGGGGAGCGGGTTCCTGGGCGCGCTCGGGAAGTTCGGCTCCATCTTCGCCGTCACGCAGATTCCGCTCGCGGTGAGCGAGGGGCTGCTGACCGTGCTGGTGATGCGCCTGCTGGTGCAGTCCAGCGGGGGCGAACTGGCCCGTCTCGGCGTGCTGGTGGCCGAAGTCGCCCGCAACAGGCCCGCCGCGTCGGCAACGGCCGGGACGGCGGGAACGGAATCGGAGGTGGCGCGATGACCAGGAACGCGAAGATCAACACGCTGCTGCTGCTCGCCGTGGCCGCGCTCGCGGTGCTGCCACTGGCGCTCGGGCTCGGCGACCACAAGGAGGAACCGTTCGCCGGTGCGGACGGCGAGGCTCAGAGCGCGATCACCGAGATCGAACCGGACTACGAGCCGTGGTTCTCGCCGCTGTACGAACCCCCGTCCGGTGAGATCGAGTCGGGGCTGTTCGCCCTCCAGGCCGCCGTCGGCGCGGGTGTCCTGGCGTACTACTTCGGGGTGCGGCGCGGGCGCCGGCAGGGCGCGGAGCGGGCCCGGGAGCAGCAGCCGGCGCCCGGCCCCGGCCCCGGCCCCGGCGAGGCGGTCTCCCCCGGGCCCCGGGCCTGATCGCGCGTGCTGCCGATCGACGCGGCGGCGCACAGCAGCCGCTGGCGCCGCCGTCATCCGGTGGACAAGGCCGTACTCGGACTGGGTCTCACCGTGCTCGCGATCTCCCTGCCGCCGTGGCCGGGCGCGGCGCTGGTGCTGGTGACCGCGCTCGCGGTGCTGCTGGGCCCGGCGGGGGTGCCGGGCCGGCGGCTGTGGCGTGCCTACCGGGTGCCGCTGGGCTTCTGCGTCACCGGGGCGCTCACGCTGCTCGTGCAGGTGGGCGGTTCGGGCGGTTTGGTGTCACCGGCCCCCGAAGGGCCGCTGCGCGCGGGTGAGTTGCTGCTGCGCACTTCGGCGGCGTCCCTCGGGGTGCTGCTGTTCGCGTTCACCACGCCGATGTCGGACCTGCTGCCGCGCCTGGTGCGGGCCGGGGTGCCCGCACCGCTGGTGGACGTGGCCCTGGTGACGTACCGCATGAGCTTCCTGCTGCTCGACTCCGTGCGCCGGGTCGGTCAGGCGCAGGCGGCCCGGCTGGGGCACACCACCCGGGCGGCGTCCTGGCGTTCGCTGGGCGGGCTCGGCGCGACGGCGTTCGTCCGGTCCTTCGACCGGGCGGCGCGGCTGCAGACGGGGCTCGCCGGACGCGGCTACGACGGCACGCTGCGCGTCCTGGTGCCCGAGGCGCGTATCTCCGTACGGTTCACGGCCGTCAGCGTGCTGCTGCTCGTGGCGCTGGTCGCCGTCACCCTTCTCCTGGAAAGCCGGATGTCATGAGTGCTCCCGCGCCCAACGGTCCCGCACCGAACGGTCCCGCGCTGGTCGCCCTGCGGGACGCGTCCTTCGCGTACGAGGACGGCCCGGCCGTGCTGACCGGCCTCGACTTCGAGGTGCGTCAGGGGCGCGCGCTCGCGCTGCTGGGCCGCAACGGCAGCGGCAAGACCACGTTGATGCGGCTGCTGAGCGGTGGACTGCGGCCGAGCGGCGGCGAGTTGACGGTGGAGGGCCGGCCCGTCCGGTACGACCGCAAGGGACTGACGCGGTTGCGGACGACGGTGCAGTTGGTGGTGCAGGACCCCGACGACCAGTTGTTCGCGGCGTCCGTGGGCCAGGACGTGTCGTTCGGGCCGTTGAACCTCGGACTGTCCGACACGGAGGTACGGGCGCGGGTCGCACAGGCGCTGGCCGCGCTCGACATCACCGCGCTCGCCGAACGGCCCACCCATCTGCTGTCCTACGGGCAGCGCAAGCGGACCGCGATCGCGGGTGCGGTGGCGATGCGGCCGCGCGTCCTGATCCTGGACGAGCCCACCGCGGGTCTCGACCCGGACGGTCAGGAACGGCTGCTCGCCACGCTCGCCGGTTTGCGCGAGCGGGGCACCACGGTCGTCATGGCGACCCACGACGTGGATCTCGCCCTGCGCTGGGCCGACGACGCCGCGCTGCTCACCCCGTCCGGGGTGCGTACCGGGCCGGTCGCCGGGATGCTGGCCCGCGGCGAACTCCTCCGGGCGGCCGGCCTGCGGCTTCCGTGGGGCGTCGCGGCCGCGGACCTGCTGCGTGCGTGGGGGCTGCCGGCCGACGGGGGTGGCGCCCCTCGCACCCCGGAGGAACTGGCGGCGGTGGCCGCGACCCGCCGGCGGAGTGCTCCGCCCACTGACCGCATCATCCGGAAAGTCCCCCTTGCAGGTGATCCCGACGACCCCGCATCGTGAGTCCTTTCGATCACAACAACGCTCCAGTACCGTACAGTTGGCCGAAAATCGGCCACCGGGAGACGGGGCACGTGCGCTGAACCGGCTTGGAAGCGGAGGGCGTTGCGGGTGCGAGGGACAAGCGGTGCCCCTGCGTCCAAGCCTCTCGGGCGCGCTGGTAGCCGCTCGACAGCCGTACCACGCCGCCATGTTCCACCAGCAAATTCACGACGAAATCGGCTCCGGCGACGGACCGTGCACGCAGGCAAGTTCCGGCACTCATTCGGATGACTACCATGGGGCCAGTTTCGATCCGGAGATTGGCCGTCCTCTTGGCGGATCCGTCCCGGACCGCGGTCGGCGCGCGTGCCGTCGGCCCTTCCCCTTCCTGCACTCGAGTATCGAGGGACCGCTGAATGTCAGTGCCTGCACCGCCCAGTCAGCACCGGCCGGCGAAGGCGCCCCAGGCCTCGCCGGCCATCCCCGTGGTCGTCCTGGTGGTGAGCGCGGCGGCTGCGGGGACGGCGGTGGCGATGGCGCCTGCCGACGCCACCACGTGGACGCTCGCGTCGGCCCTGGTCGCCTGGTGCTGCGTGGCCGTCACGGTCCTCGTCGGCGCCCTGCTCGTCGGCCGGGCCCGTCGGGCGGCCTGGAAACGGGGTGACGAGGCGGACCTGCTGAGGGGCCGACTGGACCAGTTCACCGCCGAGTCGGCGTACCTGGTGAACGTCACGATGCCGGCCGTCGTCAAACGGTTGCGTGACGGAACCGGTACGGGCGACGCCCTCGCGAGCGTGACTGAGCCGTCCGACCCGCAGCTGCGGCGCATCATGCACGCCTTCGCCGCCGTCTGCGAGGAGTCCGTCCAGCACGCCGCGGCCCTGAACACCGAACTCCTTCAGGCCCGGCAGGAAATGGACGAGACCGCCGCCGAAGTGGAGCGGCTGACGCACAAGGCGCTGCCCGCCGCCGTGGCGAAACTGCGCGAGGGCAGCTCGGCGGACACGGTGCTCGCCGAGTTCGAGTGGTCGCACGCCCCGATGCTCCGGGCCCCCGCCGAATCGTTCGTCCGGGAGCTGGCCCGCAGCGAGCGCCGGGCCTCCGCCGCGCAGGCCACCTCGGCGAAGTCCCTGAGCCGCGTGCAGGCCAAGGCGGTCAGCATGCTCGCCGACCTGAGGGAGATGCAGGAGCGGCACGGCGAGGAGGTCTTCGGCGATCTGCTGAAGCTGGATCACAGCACGTCGCAGCTCGGCCTCATGACGGACCGCCTCGCACTGCTCATGGGCGGCCGGTCCAGCCGGGCGTGGAACAAGCCGATCGTGATGGAGAGCATCCTGCGCGGCGCGGTCGGCCGGATCGCCGCCTACCGGCGGGTGCGGCTGCACTCGTCGAGCACCGCGGCGGTCTCCGGGTTCGCGGCGGAGGGCGTGATGCATCTGCTCGCCGAGCTGATGGACAACGCTGCCAACTTCTCGCCGCCGATCGACGAGGTCCACGTGTACGTGGAGGAGCGCAGCGCCGGCATCGTCGTCACGATCGAGGACAGCGGCCTGAAGATGGCGGACGCGGCGATGCGCCACGCCGAGGAGGCGGTGGCCGGCCTCGTGCCCGACCTCGCCTCGCTGCAGGGCACGCGACTCGGTCTTGCCGTCGTGGGGCGGCTGGCGACGAAGTACGGCATCGATGTCAACTTCCGGCCGTCCTCGCGCGGCGGCACCGGCGTCGTCGTCCTGCTGCCCCCGCAACTGCTCGCCCAGCAGCGGGACCCGGGCCCCGGGCAGGCCGCGGGCCGCCCGCCCGCCGCCCCGCCCGTGGCCGAGGCCACGCCCGCCCTCCCTGCGGCGCCCGCGCCCGCAGCGTTGCCCGCCGTGGAGATGCCCCGCACCGCCCCACCGCGTCCCGCCGCCGAGCGGCCCGCCGGGCGGCCGGAACTTTCCGGGCAGGGCGGCAGGTCCCGAAGCGCCACGCCGAACGGGCTGCCCGTCCGCAGGCCCGGACGCACCATGGCCGAGGCGGAGCGCGAGCGCGAGCAGCGCCGGCCCTCCGCCGGCCCCGCGAACAGCGCCCCGGCGGACGGTACGGCGCGCGACGCGGGCTCCCGCTTCGGTGCCTTCCACCGGGGCCGCCAGTCCGGAAACAGGGCCGGCGGGCCGGAATCCGGGCCGCCGGCGTCCTCGTAGACCCACACCATCGTCCACCCGTACGGCGCCCGGGGCATCGGCGTCCCATCCCCCCTGCTCGAGTTCGTGAGATTGGAGAAACGGGCGGTGACCGGTCAGCCCGGCGCCACCGTCCCGACACCCACCATGCAGACCACCGACAACAGCCTCACCTGGCTTCTGCAGAGTCTCCTGGAGCGCACCCCCGGCACCCGGCACGCGCTGGTGCTGTCCCGGGACGGCCTCAAACTGTGCTGGTCCGAGCATCTGTCGCTCGACCAGGCCGACCAACTGGCGGCGATCTGTTCCGGAATCCAGGCGCTCGCGCAGGGCGCCTCCGTCGAGTTCGGCGACGGGACCGGCGGGGTGCGTCACTCCATGACCGAGTTCCACGGCGGCCTGCTGTTCATCGTGGAGGCCGGTGAGGGGGCGCACCTGGCGGCCCTCGCGGACGAGAGCGCCGACCCGAGCGTGGTGGGCCATCAGATGACGGAGCTGGTCGAGCAGATCGGGGAGCACCTGCGGGCCGAGCCCCGGACGCCCGCCCGGGGAAGTGCCACGTCGTGATGCGCAGGCCCGTGGACACCGGTGACCCCGACCGGCTCTACCTGGTCACCAACGGACGCAGCCGTACCGATGACTCGTTCGACCTGGTCACCCTCGTGGTCAGTGAGTGCGAGCCCACCCCCGGAATGCAGTCGGAGCATGCCCGGATCCTCGACCTGTGCCGTCATCCGACGGCCCTGGTCGAGATCGCCGCGGAGCTGAACCTGCCCATCACCGTGGTGCGGATCCTGCTGGGTGACCTGCTCGCCACGAACCGCATCACGGCCCGCCATCCGCACGCGGCGAAGTCCGTCGCCTCGCTCCCCGACTCCGCCCTTCTCCAGGAGGTTCTCCATGGGCTCCGCAACATCTGAGCTCCCCTCCCGTCGCACGCCCCTGTCCGACGCCGCCGAAACCGGCCTGAAGATCGTCATCGTGGGTGGTTTCGGCGTCGGCAAGACCACCCTGGTCCACTCGGTCAGCGAGATCCGGCCGCTGACCACCGAGGAGGTCATGACGCAGGCGGGGATCGGCGTCGACGAGCCGGGCGAAGGCACGACGAAGACCACCACGACCGTGGCGTTCGACTTCGGGCGGATCAGTCTCAACGAACGCATGGTGCTCTACCTGTTCGGCGCTCCGGGGCAGGAGCGCTTCTGGTTCCTGTGGGACCGGCTGTTCTCCGGCACGCTGGGCGCGGTCGTCCTCGTCGACACCCGGCGGATGGACGACTCCTGGTACGCGATCGACCGGCTCGAGCACCACCGGACGCCGTTCGTCGTCGCCGTGAACCGGTTCGAGGACGACGAGGCCCGGTATTCCCTGGACGAGATACGGCAGGCGCTCGCGCTGCCCGATCGCGTGCCGCTGATCGACTGCGACGCGCGGAGCCGGCATTCCGGCAAGGACGTACTGATCACCCTCGTGGACCACCTCTACGCACTGGCCATGGCCCGGGAGACGACACCGTGACCGACACCGGATCCTCCGCACGACCGGCCCCGCCGGGCTGCCCCGCCCACGCGGGCGCGGTGCGCCTGGCCGGGCTGGAGTACCAGCAGGACCCGTCACAGCTGTACCGGGCGCTGCGCCGTGAGCACGGCGCGGTCGCCCCCGTGCTGCTCGACGGGGACATCCCGGCCTGGCTGGTGATGGGCTACTCCGAGGTCACCTACGTGACCCGGCACGACGAACTGTTCGCGCGGGACTCGCGGCGCTGGAACCAGTGGCCGGACATCCCGCCGGACTGGCCGCTGCTGCCGTTCGTCGGATATCAGCCGTCGGTGCTGTTCACGGAGGGCGACGAGCACCGGCGGCGGGCCGGGGTGATCACCGAGGCGCTGGGCGGTGTCGACCAGTTCGAGCTGGCCCGCGACTGCCGGCGGATCGCCGACCGGCTCATCCCCGAGTTCGCGGGGAGCGGGCGCGCGGAGCTGATGAGTCAGTACGCGCACGCCGTGCCGGCCCGTGCCGTCGTGCAGATGTGCGGGATGCCGCTCGACGCCACCGACACCCAGCAGTTGGTGGACGACCTGCGCATTTCGCTGGACGCGGCCGAGGGCGACGATCCGGTCGCCGCGTACGGGCGGGTGGCCGAACGACTGACGCGGCTGGTGAAGGAGAAGCGGGAGCGGCCGGGTGCGGACGTCACCTCGCGGATGCTGCTGCACCCGGCGGGGCTGACCGACGAGGAGGTCGTCCAGGACCTGATCTCGGTGATCGCCGCCGCTCAGCAGCCCACCGCGAACTGGATCTGCAACACGCTGCGGCTGCTGCTCACCGACGAGCGGTTCGCGCTGAACGTCTCGGGCGGCCGGCTCAGCGTGGCCGACGCGCTCAACGAGGTGCTGTGGCTGGCCACGCCGACGCAGAACTTCATCGGCCGGTGGGCGGTGCGGGACACACAGCTCGGCGGGCGGCAGATCCGGGCGGGCGACTGCCTGGTGCTGGGGCTGGCGGCGGCCAACACGGATCCGCAGATCTGGCCCGACGGGCACGTCGGTGCGGAGAACTCCGCGCATCTGTCGTTCAGCAACGGGGAGCACCGCTGCCCCTACCCGGCCCCGTTGCTGGCCGACGTCATGGCGCGCACGGCCGTCGAGACCCTGCTGGACCGGCTGCCGGACCTGATGCTCGCGGTGGAGGCGCAGGACCTGTCCTGGCGTTCGTCGATCTGGATGCGAGGACTGTCGGCGCTGCCGGTGCAGTTCACGCCGGTGGTGCATTAGGGCCTGTCCGGCGGATCGGGTCGGAGGCGGTCGGCGGTGTCCGTCCGGCCGGGGCGAGTGGGGTCCGGTGCGTTCGGCCGCAGGGCGGAGGAGGGCGCGCCGACGCGAGGGGGGTCCCTCCCCGCTCGGGCGGAGCCGGGAGCCCGGGGGAGCCGGCAACCGACGACAACGCCGCAGATGAGCGTGCCGGATCCCACGTCTCCGGCATGACCCACCGGACCGGCCCTGGGGGCGGCGGGTCGGCTCGGAGGTGAGCGGCGGCGTCCTTCCGGCCGAGGTGAGCGGGGCCCGGCGCGTGCGGTCGTGCGGCTGTACGGCGGAGGAGGGCGCCGACGCGATGGGGGCCGCTCCGCTCACAAGGACCCTCCGCCGGGGTGCCTCCCGCTCGAGGAGTTCGGGGGCTGGCGTGCCGGGCGCCGCGACTCCGGCATGACCCACCGGACCGGCCCGGGGCGGCGCGGACAGGCGGGCTCCCTGGGGGTGGAGCCCGTGTCCGTCCCCCGGGGGGTCAGTCCGTGACCGGAGTGAAGCGCACCGGCAGGGACTGCGGTCCCCGGGTGAACACCCCCTTCTCGACGGGGTCGAAGCCGTCGGCGAGCCGTACGTCGGGCATGGCGTCGAGGAGCTGGTTCACACCGGTCTCGACCTCGGCCTTGGCGAGCAGGGCGCCCACGCAGAAGTGCCGGCCGAGGGCGAAGGCGAGGTGGTCGGCGGCGGCCGAGAAGGCGGTCGTGGTGGTGAGGTCCTCGCGGAAGACGTCGAAGCGGTCCGGGTCGCGGTAACGGCTCCCGTCCCGGTTGGCGGCGCCGATCAGGCAGGTGACGGTGGCACCGGCCGGTATGGTGCCGCCGCTGAGGGAGACCTCGGTGGCCGACTGACGCATGATCATGTGGACGGGCGGGGTGTAGCGCAGCGTCTCGGCGAACGCGCTGGGGATGAGGCTGCGGTCCTCGCGGACGGCGGCGAGCTGCTCGGGGTTCAGCAGCAGGTTCGCGAAGATGCCGGCGATGGCCTTGTCGGTGGTCTCGCCGCCGGCGGCGAGCAGCAGGCTGCAGAACGCCTTGATGTCCTCGTCGCTCATCGACACGCCGTCGACCTCGGCGGCGCACAGCGTGGACAGCAGGTCGTCGCCGGGGTTGTCGCGGCGCTGCCGGATGATCGGCAGCATGTACTCGGCGAACTCCACCCGGGTGCGCTCCCCCGCCGCGGCCACCTCCGGATCGCCGGAGAGGTTGCCGAGAAAGGCGATGACGGAGGTGTACCAGCGGTGGAAGCGTGCGTGGTCGGCCTTGTCCAGGCCGAGCATGTCCGCGATCACGTTGACCGGGAACCGGGTCGCGTAGTCGGTGACCAGGTCGGCGGAGCCGGTGTGCCGGAAGGCGTCGATGAGCTCGCGCGAGTTGCGCTCGATGAAGGGGAGGAACTTCGACTGGAGGTCGCTGCCGCGGAAGGCGGGGGCGACCAGGGCGCGGCGCACGGCGTGTTCCCGCCCGCTGAGCTGGAGGATCGTCTTGCCGTGCACGGGCTCGATCTGCCAGTCGTAGTTGTCGGTGGTGAACTGGTTGTTCTTGTCCTTGAAGACGCGCTCGACGTCCTCGTAGCGCGAGACGATGTAGCTCTGGGTGGCCTCGTGCCAGATGAGGGGCGCGCTGTCGCGCATCACGCGGTAGGCGGGGTAGGGGTTCGCGGCGAACTCGGGCGAGAGGATGTCGGGCACCTGCTGCGCGGTGGACATGAAGCTCCCTGGGGGTTCAATAACTGATGTACCGCACAAGGTTATTGATCATTCATCGGCCGGGACAGTCCTGTCCTGGGTCCTCTTGGGCGCTTGGCGGTCGTTGGCCGAAAGTCGCCCTTCGCGGATCGGCGGCACGGGTGATGGCCGACTCGACGGCGGCGATGCGGTCGCCGAGGAGGGCGAGGGCCGCGACGGCGCGGATGAGGGCGTCGTCGTCGGGTCCGCCCAGGGCGTGGGTGCGGACGTGGGCGGCCCTGACCTCGGCCCAGCGGGCGGCCTGCGCGGCGGTGAGTGTGCCGCGCAGTTCGGCGAGCTTGAGCAGGTTCGCCTCGGCGCCGGTGGTGAGGGTCTGCGCCTCGGCCGCGTAGTGGTCGTCGATGAGCGCGGAGAGTTCGGCGTCGTTCATGACCGGCTGGATCCGCTGGGCGATCTTGTTCATGTTGCGGTAGGAGCCCTGGAGCCGGAACGGCGGCTCGCTGCGGGCGTCGTCGGACTGGGCGGCCGAGGCGATGTAGGCCTCGTTGACCGCGAGGACCGTGCGGCGGGCGGTGAGCAGGTGGCGCAGGACGGCCAGGACGCGGTCCAGTTCGGTGGGCGCGTACGGGTGGGTGAGCCGGTCGGCGTGGGCGGTGGGGTCGCCCTCGGCGAGGCGGATCAGCAGGTCGAGGTCGCCGCGGTCGCGGCCGGCGAGCGGAGCGAGGACGGTGTTGGCGGTGAGGGCGTTCTCGATGAAGCTGGCGGCGAAGGCGTCGTCCTTGCCGGTGAGGACGTCGCCGAGGTTCCACACGTCGGCGCGGTTGGCCAGCATGTCGGGCACCCGGAAGAGGTCGCCGGACTCGGTGTAGGGGTTGCCGGCCATGCAGACGGCGAAGCGCTTGCCCCGCAGGTCGTAGGTGCGCGGCGCGCCTTCCCACACGCCCTCCACGCGGCGGGTGGCGTCGCAGAGCGGGATGAACTTCTGGAGGAGTTCGGGCGAGGTGTGCTGGATGTCGTCGAGGTGGAGGAGTGTGTTGTTGCCGGCGGCCAGCGCGAAGTTGATCTTCTCGATCTCCTGGCGTGCGGTGGCGTTCGGCGCTTCGGCCGGGTCGAGCGAGGTCACGGAGTGGCCCAGCGCCGGGCCGCTGATCTTCACCAGGACGAGGCCGAGCCGGTCGGCGACGTATTCCATGAGGGTGGTCTTGCCGTAGCCGGGCGGGGAGACGAGCAGGAGCAGGCCGCCGGTGCCGGTGCGGCCCGACTCGCCGGTGGTGCCGAGCTGTTTGGCGAGGCTGTCCCCGATGAGGGGGAGGTAGACCTCGTCGACGAGACGGCCCCGGACGAACGACGACATCACGCGCGGTCGGTGTTCGTCCAGGCGCAGCCGGGTGCGTTCGGCGGTGACCAGGGCGGTGCGGCTGCGCTGGAAGGCGCGGAACGCCGGGGTGTCGCGGTCCCTGAACTCCTCTGTGCGGGCGAGGAATTCGTCCAGGCGGAGGGTGAGGCGGCGGTCGGTGATGCGGGGGTGGGTGCCGAGCAGGCCGTCCACGGTGACGGTGAGGGGCGCGTCGGACTCGTGGCGGGGCGTGTCCGGGCAGAGTTCGGCGGCGACGGCCTCGGCGAGGTCGCCGGGGGTGAGGTGGCTGCCGGTCGCGGCGGTGTACGCGGACAGCCAGGCCTCGACGAGCTGGCGGCGGGCGGTGAGGCCGGTGAGGGCGGGCAGGTCCTCGTCGTAGGCCTCGGTGGCGACGGTGCGGCGGAACTTGTCGAGCAGGGTGCGGGTCTGCGCGCTGATGACGAACCCGTCGGGTCCGGTGGTGAGTTCGTCGAAGAGGTAGGCGGCCGCGGCCTCCGGGCGGGCCGACGCACCGCCGGTGCCGGTGCCGGTGCCGTCTTCGTCCCGGCCGGCGATCCTGCGGGCGAGTTCGGCGCGCAGGTCGGCGAGGGCCGGGGGCGGGCCGAAGGCGTCGCGGACGCGGGCGAGGGAGCGGGCCCGGCGGGTGAGGTCGGCGCGTTCGGGGGCGGTGGTGCCGTGCGTCCAGTGGAGCAGGGCGAGGGCGCGGGCGGCGGGCTCGTGGCGCAGGAGCCCGGCCCCGTCGTACAGGGGCAGGACGGCGGTGATCAGGGCGGTCGCGTCGTGGTCGTGGACGCCGCGCTCGTATCCCTCGTCGTAGGCCTCCTCGGCGGCCCGGCGTACGAGGGCGGCGAGGTCGTCGGTGCCGTGCAGGGCGTCGGGGCCGTGCTCGTGCAGCAGACGGGCGGCGAGGTGTTCGGCGCGGTAGACCTCGGGCGACTCGGACGGCAGGTGCCGGTTCCAGTAGCGGCGGCCGTCGTCGAGGGAGGGGTCGGTGACGGGGGCGCGGTAGTCGGTGCCGGTGAGGGCGAAGGCGAGGCCGTCGCCGTGCGGGACGAGGGTGAGGTCGAGGGGCTGGGTGGTGACGGCGAAGCGGTGGCTGCCCAGGCGGATGGCGCGGCCGCCGTCGGCGTAGAGGTCGGTGCGGTCGCGCAGGGCGCGGGCGGCTTCCTGCCGGGCGGAGCGGAGCCGTCCGTCGAGTTCCTCGGCGCGGACCCGGTCGCCGAGGTCGCGGAGTTCGCCGGCGGTGCGGCGGACCTTGGCGACCAGGGGGTCGGAGGCGAAGTAGGTGCTGACCTCGTCGGTGTCGGCGAGGGTGGCACAGCGTCGGGCGACGGTCTCCAGGACGCGTTCGGCGGCGGAGGCGAGCTGTTCGGCGCGGCGGGCGCGGGCGTCGGTGAGGCTCTGCTTGCGGGCGGCGAACGCCTCGTAGATCTCGGTGCGCCGGTCGGCGAGTTCGCCGAGCACGTCGTCGAACTCCGCGAAGCGGGACTCCAGGGTCTCCAGCTGGGCGAGGACGCGGGTCAGTTGTTCGTCGCAGGACTCGGGGTCGGCGGCGGTCGCGAGGGCGCCGGTGACGGTCTGGCCGAGCAGGGCGAGTTCGGCGGCGAATCCGGCGCGGGCCTCGCGGTCGCGCAGGCCTCGGCGGCGGGCGTCGAGGGTGGCGCGGGCGCGGTTGACACCGCCGAGTGCTTCGGCGACGCGTTCCAGGACGGCGGTGCGGACGGTCGCGTCGCCGATGTCGAGTCCGGCGACGACCTCGGTCACCGTCCTCAGTCCGTCGGCGAGTTCGTCCAGGCGGGCGGTGACGGGGGCGGCCTCGGCGGCGGTGTCGATCTGTTCGGCGTCGGCGACGAGGCGTTCGACGTCGGCGTGGTGGGCGGCGAAGGCGTCCGCGTGGGCGAGGTGGGTGACCGCGCGCCGGCCGAAGGAGTCGAGGTCGTGGCCGGCGTCGGCGGCGAGTTCGTCGATGCGGGCGTGGTCGGCGTACCGCATCTCCTTCAGGGTCAGCAGATGACCCTGGGCGTGGCGGAGTTCGGTGAGGCCGGCGACCCAGGCGGCGGCCTCGCGGGGCTGTTCCCCGCGCAGCCTGCGGACCACGGAGCCGATGCGGCCGGCCGCCTCGTCGAGCGCGGCGGCGGCGCGGCGGCCGAGGTCGCGTACGGCCTCGAACTCGGCCAGGACCTGTTCGGCGGTGGTGCGTACGTCCTCCAGCGGGCCGCGCAGGTCGCCCAGTTCGGGTTCGCCGAGCCAGTGGTGGGCGTCGGCCGTGCGGACGCAGGCGGCGGCCAGGGCCTCGTACACCTCGGTCGTCGGGGTGGTCCCGGTGACGGAGCGGACCAGGGACAGGCAGGCGGAGATGCCGCGGACGAGGTCGGCGTTGCCGATCCGGTCGAGGGGGCCGTCGCCGACGGGCCGGCCCGCGGCGTGGGTGTCGGAGACGTAGGGCGAGTGCCACAGCTGGAGCGGGTGGACACGGGCGGGTTCGTCGCCGTCGGGCCGCAGCAGGGTGAGCGCGCCGTCGTCGGAGAGCGCCCAGCCGTGGCAGCTCAGCGGTGCGGCGACCTCCTTGCGGATCACGTTGTAGGACAGGAGCAGGGCGCGGCCCCGGCCGGGGGCGTGGAAGGCGTACAGCACGTCCTCGCCGTTGGGCGAGCGCACCTCGCGTTCGAACTCCATGCCGGTGGTGTCGAGTCCGTACGTCTTGTGGGTGCCGGCGGCGAGGCAGTAGCCGCCGGGGAAGACGATGCCCTGGTCGTCCGGCAGGCGCCGGCAGCCCCGGCCGATGCCGTCGAGGCGGACGACGGTCCGGGTGAGGGTGTTGAAGACGAGGTGGCGGTGCGCGCTCTCCTTGTAGGGCAGGACGCGCAGCAGGATCAGCGCCCCGACGCGGGCGTGGGCGATCTCCGCGTCGGCGAGGGACTGGAGCGGCTCGTCGACCGGTTCGGTGTGGATGCCGTCGGGGGTGCCGGTGTCGTTCTCCGTCTTGACGGTGAGGGTGCCGCCGAGGGTGTCGACGAAGAGTTCGTCCTGGACGCGCACGTGCGGGTGCCGGCCGACGACGTGGTCCTCACGGGTGGTGCGGGTCCATGCGATGTCCGGGGCCGGGGTGCGGGCGTGGTCGCGGTCGCCGCGCGCGTCGAGGAAGGCCGCCCGGCCGTCCTCGGACACCGACCAGCGCAGGACGCGGATGTCGCCGGCCTTCTCGCCGGTCTGGAACACGGCGAGGAGCTTGCCGTCGACGCGGCGCAGCCGCAGCAGGCGGGCCTGACGGTAGTAGCGGTGCAGGGCGCCGAACTCCCGCAGGAACCCGGGGTCGCCGAGGAGTCCGGGCACGGCGCCGTCGGGCAGCCGGTTCAGGTCGCGGTCGTGCGCGGCGAGGACGTCGCCGACCGCGGTGTCCGTCTCCGGGCGGGGCTGGGCGCCGTAGCCGAAGAGGAGCACGTCGCCCACGGCGACGATGTCGCGGGGCACGCTGGTGCGGTCGGTGCGCAGCCGTTCGGTGCCGGCGAGGCGCAGTTCGGCGGTGCCGAAGGTCTCGATCCGGAGCCGGTTCAGCCCCTCCGCACGTCGGGCGAGTTCGGCGGCCTGCGCGGTCAGGCGGTCGCGCAGCACCTGGTAGGTGCCGCCGTCCACGGTGACGTGGGCGCCGGCGCCGGCGCCGGTGCCGGTGCCGGTGCCGGTG